>DATEZK010000442.1:0-4693 GCA_035255665.1 Candidatus Limnocylindria bacterium | reverse complement strand
ACGAAGTCATGCCCGTCGCGGTGGAATCCCTCGATCGCGACGAAGAGCGAACCGGGCGCGACCTTGCGCGAGTCGTACGCGATGGCGCGCACGTCGAGCTCCTCGGCGCCCGCAGGCACCGGAACCTTCGCGCTCGCGAGAAGCGGCCCGAGCTTCAACGCCTGCGGCGCACGCGCCCGACGAGGCGGAGTGCGGTCGTGTACGCGGGCTCTGCCAGGAGGTACGCGCGATAGGCGAGCGAACGTGGCGCGACGTCGTGCGCGCCGACCCAGCGCTTCATCACACCTCCAAAGCCCCGTTTGAAGAGATACGGCCCGTACATCGGATCGTCCTTTCGCTCGACGTCCGTCGGTATGCCACCGAAGTCGAAGCGCTTCGCGCCCTCCCGCTTCGCTCCGATGATGCACTCCCAGAGGAGGGCGTATGCGGCGTGGCTCTTGCGCGCCGCGTCGTTGGTCGCGCCCGTCTGATAGACGACGCGCTCGCCGCAGCGCCAGGTCATGGCCCCGGCGACGGAATCGCCCTCGACGTAGGCCAGCCGGAGCGTCGCCATACGTGCATCGATCAGCGCGCGCCAGAGCGAGCGGTAGTAATCCCAGGTCCGCGTGATGAAGTCCGCTCGCTGACCGGTGAGCGCGTACAGGTCGTAGAAGGCGCGGAGACCCTCCTCGTCGCTCACTTCCTTCACCGACACGCCGCGCTTCGGCCCCTGCCTCACGCTCCAGCGGGTGTCCTTGTCCATCGCCGCAAGCAGCGCCTCTTCATCCGGACCGAGGTCGAGCTCGAGCGTCGCGAGCACGGGCTGGATGTCCTGGGACGAGCGAAAGAAGCCTCCCGCATGGAGCGGCGCGGCCGCAAAGTCGGCCTCGAGCTCGGGATCGACCTTGAGGAATATCGCCCGCTGCTCGCGTGCGAGCTCCGCGAGCCGCTCGACGACGCGGCCGAGGCCCGCGCTGTCGCCGGGAGCGATGACGGGACCGCGCGGCACGTACGCGATGCGCTGACCCGCGAGTGCGTCCCGCCAGAGCACGAGCGCGAGGGGCAGTGGATCCCCGACCTGCACGTACTCCGCCCGCCATCCCTGACGCTCGCGGACCGCGGCCCAGATCGACGACTGCATCACGTGGCCCCACGGCGAGCGAGCCGCGGCATCGTCCCAGCCGCGCGGCGCTTCCATCAGGCGGCGGAGCGCGCGAGACGGCGGCGCGCGCCGAGCTGCCACAGCGGATAGAGGATGGGGCGCACCGGTGTCTCGAGGGCGCCGATCCACTCGACGACCTCGCCGCCGTAGCCGAGCTTGAAGTTCTCCACGCCCGCCAGCGCATCGCCCTTTCCTTCGCCCAGCCCGTACATGTCGTAGCGGCGGACACCAAGCTGGCGCATGCGCAGCATCGCGCGCCATTTGAGCAGATAGAAGGGACGGGCCTCGGCGTGCGCGCCGCTCCATCCGCCGTACAGCTCCCAGGCGCGATCGGCCATGCGCACCAGCAACATCGCGCCGGCGTCGTCCTCCCCCACTCGCGCGAACATCACGTGCGCTCGGTCGCCGAACGCCGCGAGCAGCCGCTCGAAGTACTCGCGCGACCGGATCGCGAACCGATCGCGCTCGGCGACGGCGGCGAGCACCTTCATGAACCGGTCGAGGTCGCGCTTCTCCTCGGTCACCACGGCCGCACGCTCCGCTTTGTGGATGTACTGCCGGGTCTTCTTGCGCATCGCCGCGAGGAGCTCCTCGTCGCTCTTTGACAGGTCCATCAGCAGCGTGCGGCGCGGTTGCACGAAGACCGGGGATGAGCGGACACCAGCGCGGGCGAGGCTCGCACGGACGGTCGGGTCGTCCGGCGCTTCGGGGTCGCAGAGCAGGCTCGCGCAGCGTTCTCGCGCGAGCGCCTCGCGCACCGCGGCGATCGCTTCGGCGAGCTTTTCGTGCGCGACGATCGGTCCGCGCGGGGCATACGCGACCGACAGTCCGAGCGGCAGCGGCTTGAGGAGGACCTGCGCGACGCCACCCTCGAGGATGAAACGCCGGACGCTCCAACCGAGGCCGGCGCGGAGCTCGCCCCAGCCGGCGGACTGCAGAACGTGCGGCTGTCCGGTCGCGACGACCAGCTCGTCCCAACGCTGGACCTCCGCGGGGGTCGCCGCCGTCGCCCTCAGGCGACGTCCCCGGTCGTCACGCGGCGTCTTTGCCGGAGGCTTCTTTGGCGGGAGCTTCTTTGCCGGGCAGCTGACGCGCGGTGAAGGTGCACTCCGGATAGCGCTCGCAGCCGAAGAAGAGTGAACGTCCGCGCCCGCGACGCTGGACCAGCTCGCCCTGAGCGCACAGCGGGCAAACGACGCCAGTCTTCACCTGGGTCTTCTTGATGTACTTGCAGTCCGGGTAGCCGGTGCATCCGATGAACGGACCGAATCTGCCGCGACGCCGCGCCAGCGGCTTCCCGCAGTCAGGGCACATCTCGCCCTCGATGATCTCGAGCTGCTGCTCCTGCTGACCCTCGAGGGGCTCGGAGTAATCGCACGCGCCGGGCGGCTGCGGCGCGCCCTTCTTCGTCCGTTTGAAGCCGGTGCACGAGTAGAAGCGCCCGAAGCGGCCGAGCTTGATGATCACCGGCCGCCCGCACTTCGGGCAGATCTTGTCCGTCTTCTCCTCGGTGATGTCCGACTTCTTCACCGACTTCGTCTTCTCCTCGACGAGCTTGATGAACGGCGTGAAGAAGTCGCGCACCACCGGCTCCCACTCGGTCTCACCACCGGCGATGCGGTCGAGGTCGAGCTCCATGCGTGCGGTGAAGCCCAGATCGACGATGTCCGGGAAGTGCGCCTTCAGGAAGTCGGTCACGACGAATCCGACGTCCTCGGGAATCAGCGCGCGACCTTCCTTGCGCACGTACTTGCGACCGGTCAGGGTCGAGATCGTCGGCGCGTACGTCGACGGACGTCCGATGCCGTGCTCCTCGAGCGTCTTCACCAGAGACGCTTCGGTGAACCGCGGCGGCGGCTGCGTGAAGTGCTGCGTCGCCTCAAGAGCGAGGAGCTTCAGATCCTCGCCGGCCACGACCTCGGGCAGCGGCGCGATCTCCTTCTCCGGCTCGTCGGTGCCTTCGGCGTAGACGCGGATGAAGCCGTCGAAGGTGACGCGGCGGCCGTTGGCGCGCAGTACGTACGGACCGGCGTCGACGTCGAGGCGCGTGTTCTCGAACTTCGCGGGCGCCATCTGCGATGCCAGGGTCCGTTGCCAGATGAGCGTGTACAGCTTGAGCTGATCGGGCTTGAGGTACTTCTTCGCGTACGCCGGTATGCGCGAGAGGTCCGTCGGCCGGATCGCCTCGTGCGCCTCCTGCGCGCCCTTCGACCGTGTCTTGTAATGCCGCGGCTTGTCCAGCGCGTACTGCGCACCGAACTCCTTTGTGATGACGTCCTTGGCCTGGCGCAGCGCGCTCTCGGCCACGTGCAGCGAGTCGGTACGCATATAGGTGATGAAGCCGACCGGCATGTCGCCCATGGAGACGCCCTCGTAGAGCTGTTGGGCGAGGACCATCGTGCGCTTGACCGAGAAGCCGAGCTTGCGCGACGCGTCTTGCTGCAGCGTCGACGTCGTGAACGGCGGCGCTGCGTTCCGCGAGCTCTCGCGCTTCTCGAGGCTCTTGACGATGTACTTCGCGTCCGCGAGCGCCGCGCGGTGCTTGTCGGCCGCCTCGCCGGTGCCGATGTGGATCTTCTTGCCCTTGTGCTGGATGACCTCGGCCGAGAACGACTCCCCCGCGTGGTTCGCGAGAAGGGCGTCGATGCTCCAGTACTCCTCGGCCTTGAATGCCTGGATCTCGCGCTCGCGGTCGACGATGAGCCGCAGCGCGACGGACTGGACGCGGCCGGCGGAGAGTCCGTAGCGGATCTTCTTCCAGAGGAGCGGCGACATCGTGTAGCCGACGAGCCGGTCCACGACGCGGCGGGCCTGCTGCGCGTTGACCAGGTCCTGGTCGATCTCGCGGGGGTGCTTGAACGCGTCGGCGATGGCGGCGGGCGTGATCTCGTGGAACGTGACGCGGCGCATCTTGCTCTTGGCGCCGCCGATGATCTCCGCCAGGTGCCAGGCGATCGCCTCGCCCTCGCGGTCGAGGTCGGTGGCGAGCCAGATGTGCGGCGCGGACTTCGACTCTTTACGGAGGAGGCGGGCGTGCTTCTCGGAGTCGTCGGGGATCACGTACTCCGGAGCGAACGTCTTGAGGTCGATGCCCAGCTTCGACTTCGGCAGGTCCCGGATGTGGCCATAGGAGGCCTCGACTTTGTAGCCGGGACCGAGCATCCGTTCGAGCGTTCTGGCTTTGGTGGGCGATTCCACCACCACCAGATCCTGTTTGACCTCCGCCAAAGCGAGCCTCCGCCTTTCACATAACGAAAAGCGCCCTCACGGGCGCCCCTACCGCTCCTACCACTTTAAATGCTACGGCTAGAGGCTCCCTTCCCGGGGCGGCCTCCGAAGGCGTTAGAGGAGCTCTTCGCGCTCCTCCCGCCTGAGGTGGTCGACGACGTCTTTCACCTCCTCGGCGTGCTCTTTCGAGGCCACCAGCAGGGCGTCGGGCGTGTCAACGATGATCAGGCCCTCCACGCCCACGAGCGCGACCACCTTCCCCGGCGCCCAGGCGTAGTTGTCGCCCCCGCCGATCGCCACGTGGCCGTCCGACGACCAGTTGTC
>DATEZK010000441.1:0-2209 GCA_035255665.1 Candidatus Limnocylindria bacterium | reverse complement strand
TCTGCTGGTGCTCCACGTCGGTTCGGTGTACGTCCACGACCGCGTCCCCTGTCTCGACTCCAATCCGAATCCCGACTTGGAGTTGCCCGTCGCGATTCCTGTTGGCCCACGACAGGCTCGCCTCAGCTGCGCGCAGAGCCCGCAACGGATCGTCGCCATGGGCGCGGGGCGCGCCAAAAATCGCGAAGACGCCATCGCCGGTGTACTTCTCGATCGTGCCGCCTTCGCTTGTCATGATGTCGCTCAGCTCAGCGAACGCTCGATCGAGAGTGCGCTTCAGACGCTCAGCGCCCACCATCGCTTGAAGATCGGTCGACCCGACGACGTCCAAGAATAGGGCCGTGATCGGCCTGATCTCGGCTTGGCGGTCGCGCACGCGGTGAGAGTACGCGCCGGCGGGCTGTCGCTGTTGGGGAGAGAGGATTCGAACCTCTGATTGGCTGATCCAGAATCAGCTGCCTTACCGCTTGGCCACTCCCCAAGAGTGGATGGGGTCCGTGACGAAGTTTAGCGGACGCGGCTGGAACTAGCCGCTTTCTTCTTCCATCAGATCGGGCAATGACTGTGCTCGCCGCGGTACTTGTGCCCGCGGCTGCAGGTCTTCCACCCACCGGCGCCTGGTTTGTCGGGCATTACGCACTCCTTTGAACCACACGCGCTGAAAGTGCGAGCGCGGTGGAGATCACCAGAGGCAACAGCACGAATGGTGCGAAGAATGGTGCCGCGCCGAAGCTGATGAGCACGGTCGCCTCGAGCACGAGCGCGAGGATGATGAGCGCGGTCCCGCTGCTCTGGCCAGCCATCTTGCGGCGAACGCCGACGTAGCTGATCAGAGGCGCGACCGACCACACGGCGACCGCGAGGAACGGCAAGGGCCAGATCCGCTGCAGCGCGACGAGGCTCTCCCGGGTGCAGATCGTCGGGCCCAGAGTCGCGATCTGACCGGGCACCGTGCTCGTTGCTGTGACTCTGCAGGAGCCCGGGATCGGCGCGAAGAGGAACAGCAGACCCATCGCGACGCCGAGCACTGCCGCGACGAACGCCGCTCGTTCGGGGAGCCGACGGCCGGGCACGACTTCACCGTACCCTATGCGCATGACCCCACGTCTTCCCAAGCCGCGAGCCGATCTGGCCGCGTTCCAGCAGTACCGCACGGGACAGATCAAGGCCGACGTGCGGCTCAACGCCAACGAGTGGGCGGAGCCGAATCCGGCCGGCGACTGGCTCACACCGCGGGAGCTCGATGCCGTTCTCCTCAACCGCTATCCGACCTCGGCGGTCGATCTTCGTGGTCTTTTGGCCGAGCGCTACAAGGTCGAGCCGGACCAGCTCGTGCTCGGGAACGGAAGCAACGAGGTCCTGCTGAACACCTTTCTCGTCTTTGGCGGACACGGACGGAGGACGCTCCTTTTCCAGCCGACGTACTCGATGCACGCGCGCCTCACGGTCATCGCTGGCGGCACCGCGGTGGACGAGATGATCGGACTTCCGTACGACATCACGCGCGAGCGGGCCGTCGCGTCGGCGGCGAAGGCGAGCGCGGACATCATCGTGTTCACGACGCCCAACAATCCGACCGGCAACGAAGTCCCGTTCGACGCGATCCTCGCTGTGGCCGAAGCGCACCCGGAGACGCTGGTCCTCGTGGATGAGGCATACAGCGACTTCGCGGGCACGACGCTGCTTCCGGAGCTCGCCACGCATCCGAACATCGTCATCAGCAAGACGTTCTCGAAGGTGCGCGCCGCGGCTGGGCTGCGTGTCGGGATCCTCATCACGCATCCCGCGGTGGCCGAGCTGTTTCGCGCCGTGCAGCTCCCGTACAACGTCAGCACGCTGACGCATGCCGTCGCGGCGAAGATCGCGAACGACGATGCCTCGATCCCGCGGCGGGTCGAGCAGTGTCATCGCGAGCGGGGCCGCGTGATCGCCGCGCTCCAGAAGATCCGCGCGATCGACACATTCCCGTCGGTGACGAACTTCGTCCTCTTCCGATTGAAGGGTGAAACACCGGCTGCGGTGCACGCGCGCTTCCTCGAAAAGGGCGTGCTGATCCGTGACATTTCGATGTGGCCCGGCTGCGCTGGCTGCCTGCGGGTCTCGATCGGAACGCCGGCCGAGAACGATCGGTTCATCGCGACACTCGATCACGTCTTCGCGGCGGCGCCCGCATAGCGAGCCTGCTCATCGACGCGTCGAGCCTCGCGTA
>DATEZK010000440.1:0-5565 GCA_035255665.1 Candidatus Limnocylindria bacterium | reverse complement strand
CGGCATATGCTCTCGCCGAGTATCGCCCAGGAGGGACGCGATGGCGACGTACGTTCTTCTCACGAAGGTCACCGCAGCCGGGGTCAAGACGCTCCAGTCGAATCCGCGCCGCATCAAGGAAGTCAACAAGGACGTCGAGGCCCTTGGCGCCCGTGTGGTCGCGCAGTACGCGACACTCGGCCGTTACGACTTCGTGAACATCGTCGAGGCGAAGGACAACGAGACCATCGCGCGCCTATCCGTGGCGCTGGGCGCACGCGGCTCGGTCCAGATCGAGACGCTGACCGCGATCCCGGTCGAGTCGTTCATCCGCAGCCTCGCCCGTAAGGGCAAAGCGACCAGCTAGACCGCGACCGCCTCACGGGTCAGATCGATCGCCGACCGCACCGGCGAATCGGCGGCGATCTCATCGTCCCGCGCGGGCTCGACAGCGGACCAGGTGAGCACTCGGCCGAGGCGGTCGGCGAGAGCCGCGGCGGTGCGGTCGGCGACCTCCCGCGTATCCGCGCTCACGCCGAGACGCTCGAGCGAGGCGACCTCGTGCGCGAACCCGCACGGGATCATCCGCTCGAACGCGGCCAGGTCGGTGTGCACATTCAGCGCGAAGCCATGCGTCGTGACGCCACGAGACACGCGGACGCCGATCGCCGCGATCTTCGCGGGCGCGCCGGTCTCGCGGAGGTCGACCCACACACCGGTCTTGCCGCGCTCGGCTCTCGCTACGACTCGGTATGACGCAAGCGCATCGACAAGGGCGCCCTCGATCGCACGCACATAAGCGACGAGGTCGGGCGCGTCGCCGAGCCGTACGACCGGATAGCCAACGAGCTGTCCGGGTCCGTGATACGTGATGTCGCCGCCGCGATCGACGCGGTACGCCGAAGCGCCCGCGTGACGAAGCTCGACGGGATCGGCGAGCAGATGGTCGGTCGTCCCGCGCCGTCCGATCGTATAGACGGGGTCGTGCTCGAGGAGCAGGAGCCGCTCGTCATCGCCCGCGCGCACGCGCGTCGCGACGGCTTCCTGAAGCCGCCAGCCGTCGAGGTAGTCGACGCGACCGAGCCAGCTCGAACGGAGGAGGCTAACGCCGGACATGACGCTCGGCGTGATACGACGAGCGCACGAGGGGACCGGCTTCGACGTGGCGGAAGCCCATCGTCATGCCCTCGTCGCGCAGGCCGTCGAACTCCGACGGCGTCCAGTAGCGCTCGATCGGCAGATGCACCGGAGATGGCCGGAGGTACTGCCCAACAGTGAGGATGTCGGTCCCCTGCGCCGCGATGTCGCGCATCGTCGCGATGACCTCGTCGTGCGTCTCGCCCAGGCCGACCATGATCCCGCTCTTGCACACGAGCTCGGGCGCGCGCTGCTTCGTGCGTCGCAGTACTTCCAGCGATCGCTCGTAGCGCGCCTGGGGACGAACGCGCGGGTACAGACGCGGCACGGTCTCGACGTTGTGGTTCAGGATCTCGGGCCGCGCCGCCAGCACCAGGTCGAGCGACTCTGGCCGGCCCACGAAGTCGGGGATCAGGACTTCGACGGTCGTGGCCGGCGACTGACGTCGGATCTCGCGGATCGTTTCCGCGAAGATCTCCGCACCGCCGTCGGGTAGCTCGTCGCGGTTCACGCTCGTGACCACCGCGTGGCCGAGCGCCATCTGGGCGACGGCCTCACCTACGCGCCGCGGCTCCTCCGCGTCGACGACACCGGGTCGTCCGGACTTCACCGCGCAGAATCCGCACGACCGCGTGCAGGTGTCGCCGAGGATCATGAACGTGGCGGTGCCGGCGCCCCAGCACTCGGCCATGTTGGGGCAATGCGCTTCCTCACAGACCGTGTGCAGCTCCTTGCTTCGCATGAGGCGGCGCAGGTTCTCGTACGTCGGCCCCGTTGGCAGGCGGACCTTGAGCCAGTCGGGACGCGCGTGATCGATCGGGACCGACGTGTTGGACGCGCCGCGTCCGCGCGAGCGCGGGCGCTCCACTTCGCCGGGGATCTCGAAGATGATCGGCGCGAGCTCGGCCACTAGTGCCTGCGCAGTCCGCTGCGCGCTGCGCAGCTGGTGCTTCGCATCAGTAGACCGGCACGGTAGGACCGACGGTCTGCAGCCAGTCGCGCATCGTTTGAAGGAAGCGCGCGGCGGTCGCGCCGTCGATCACCCGATGATCGAAGCCGATCACGAGATTCATCCGCTGGCGGATGGCGATCGCGTCGTCGTCGGTCACGATCAACCGCTTGACGATCGTCTCCGACGAGATGATGGCGGCCTGACCCGGTGGCACGATGGGGCTCGAGATGATCGTGCCGAGCGGACCGGTGTTGTTCACCGTGAACGTCCCGCCGTAGAAGTCGTCGAACGTCAGGCGTCGAGCTTTCGCGCGGTCCACGACGTCGCGGATCGACCGCATCAGACCCGCGAGGCTCTTCCCATCGGCGTCGCGGATCACCGGCACGACCAGACCCTCGTCGCCCAGCGCGACCGCGTAGCCGAGGTTGATCTCTTTGTGCGCGATGACACCCTGATCGGTGAAGCTCGAGTTGACGAGCGGCACGGTGCGCAGCGCCTCGACCGCCGCTTTGCAGATGAACGCGGCCGGCGACAGGTCGAAGCCTTCACGCTCCTGGAAATCGCCGCGCACCTTCTCGCGGTACTTCATGAGCGCGGTCATGTCGATCTCCATGACCGCGTGCGCGTGCGGCGCGCTCCAGGCCTGCACCATGTTGTTGGCGATCGCCCGTCGCATCTGGGAGAGCGGCACGAGCACATCGCCGGCGAGCGACTTGGGCGGCGCCGCTCGCGCTGCGATCGAACCGGGTCCACCCGAGACGACCTGCGATGCGGCTGCCGGCCGTGCGGCCTGTGGCTGTTCGGCCGCCTGCGGCTGCTCGGCCGCCTGGGGCTGTTCCGCGGCCTGCGGCTGTTCCGCCGCCGGCGCGGCCTGCGCGCTCGCGATGTAGTCCTCGATGTCCTTCTTCGAGACGCGTCCGCCGAGTCCGGTGCCCTCGATCTGTGAGATGTCGATCCCGTTCTCCGCCGCGAGCTTCCGCACCGCCGGCGTCGCTCTCACATCGGAGAGATCCGGTCGCTCCGCCGTCGCCGTCGAGGTGGCGGAGGCAGACGGTTGCGCGGACGACGACATTGAGGGTGCTGCCGACGACGAGCGCTGCGGCTGCGGCGGCACTGACTCAGACGTGACACGCGGCGTTGCGGAAGCGGAGGGCGACGCAGGCGTCGTGGGTTGCGAAGGCGCCGAAGGCGTCGGCTCCGACGGCAGTTGAGCCGGCGACGATGGCGGGCGTTGCGCCGCGGGGGCGGAAGCCGGCGAGTTTGCCGGAGGAGTCGATGCCTGAGGCGCCCCCTGAGGAGGCGTCGGCTGCGGCCGCGCCTGAGCGGCGGGCGCGGGCTGAGCCGACGTGGGCTGCGCCGGCGCGGGCTGAGCGGCCGTGGGCTGCGACGCCGCAGGTGACGCGGCGGCGGCGTCACCGTCCGTGTCGAACGTCGCGAGGAGCGTTCCGATCGGGACCGTCTGCCCCTCGTCCACCTTCACCTCTTTGAGCGTTCCGGCGACGGGCGACGGGATCTCCGTGTTCACCTTGTCCGTCTGCACCTCGACCAGCAGGTCGTACTTGTTGACCTTCTCGCCGGGCTGCTTCAGCCACTTTCCGATCGTGCCTTCGGTCACGGACTCACCGAGCTTCGGCATCTTCAGCTCAAAGACAGCCAAGGCGCACCTCCGGAGGTACTGCACGAACGCCGATCACTAATAGGCCGCCAGCTCGCGCATCTTCGTAGCGATCTTCTCAGGATCCGGCATGAACCAGTCCTCTTGCGGTTTGTTGTACGGCATCGCGGGCACCTCGGGTCCACCGAGGCGCATCACGGGCGCATCCAGCGCGTCGAAGGCCTCCTCGGCGATGAGCGCGGCGATCTCCGCGCCCGCGCCGAACAGCCGGTTGTCCTCATAAACGATCAAACACTTTCCAGTCTTCCGCGCTTCCCGAAGGATCGTCGCCGCATCCAGGGGTCGGAGGCTCCGCACGTCGACAACGGCCACGGAGATCCCCTCGCTCGCCAGCGCTTCGGCCGCCTTCAGGCTGTGGTGGAGCATGAGCCCGTACGCGAAGACGGTGATGTCGGTGCCCTCGCGCTTCACGTCGGCGGGGCCGAGCGGGATCGTGAACTCGGGATCGTCCGGCGCGTCGCCGCGGACCGCGCGGTACGTGGCCTTGTGCTCGAGGAAGATGACCGGGTCGGGATCCCGCAGCGCCGCGCGCAGCATGCCGGTGATGTCACGCGGCGTGCTCGGCACGACAACCTTGAGCCCTGGCACGTGTGCGTAGAAGGCCTCGACCGATTGCGAGTGGTACAGCGCGCCGCGTATGCCGCCACCCCAGGGCATGCGGATCACGATCGGCACGCCGTAGGCGCCGTTCGACCGATACCGGATGCGCGCGGCCTCATCCACGATCTGCTCGAAGGCTGGCGCGCTGAAGTCGGCGAACTGCATCTCCGCAACGGGCAGCAGTCCACCGATCGCGGCCCCGATCGCGATGCCGACGATCGAGGACTCCGCGACGGGCGTATCGATGATGCGGTGCTTGCCGAACTCCTCGATGAATCCATCGGAGACTCGAAACACGCCGCCGCGGACCCCAACGTCCTCGCCCATCAAGATGTAACGCTCGTCGCGGCGGAACTCGGACAGCAGAGTGTCGTGCACCGCCTGGACGTTGCTCTTCTCGGTCATGACTCCAACTCTAGGTCCAGCGGCGGGAAGCGATCCGGGCGCCGCTCGCGCTGGACGTTGTACGCGGCCGTGAAGATGTCCTCACGGCTCGGCTTCGAGAAGTAGTCGCCGTCGACGCCGACGGGCGTGCGGTTCGCGCGCGCTGTGAGTGACCGCGGCCCGACGTCGAGATGGTCGATGCCGCGCTGCGTCTCGACGATGTGTTGAAGGATGTAGGCCGATGCGCCGCCGGGCACGTCCTCATCCACCACGAGGAGCGCGCCGGTCTTCCTCACCGACTCGACGATCGTGTGACCGACGTCGAACGGCAGCAGCGTGCGGACGTCGATGATCTCCACGTCGATGTCCGCCGCCGCGAGGTCCTGCGCTGCCTCGAGCGCGATGCGGCACAACGCGCCGTACGTCACGATCGTGAGGTCGGCGCCCGGACGCAGCAGCTCGGGCACGCCGAGTGGGAGCGTGAACTCGCCGATGTTGGTCGGAACGCGCTCCTTCAGGCGGTAGCCCGACAGCACCTCGATGACGACTGCGGGATCGTCGCTACGAAGGAGCGTGTTGTAGAAACCCGCGGCCTGCGCCATATCGCGCGGCACGCACACGTGCATGCCACGCAACGTTCCGAGGATCATCTGCATCGGCGATCCGGTGTGCCAGATCCCCTGCAGCCGGTGGCCTTTCGTCCGGATGACGACCGGCGCCATCTGCCCGCCGGCCGTCCGATGCCGCAGCGTCGCGAGATCGTCGGACGCCAGCTGGAGCGCGAAGAGCAGGTAGTCCACGTACTGGATGTCGACGATCGGGCGCAGCCCGCGTAGCG
>DATEZK010000439.1:0-7057 GCA_035255665.1 Candidatus Limnocylindria bacterium | reverse complement strand
TGGTCGCGCTCATCCTCCTGGTGGTCGGCGCGGTCTTCGCGGCGGGCCAGGGCCAGGACGTGATTGCGGGCGTCCTCTTGATCGCCGCGCTCGTGCTCCTCGTGTGGGTCCTTTTCAAGTGGATCCCGTGGAGCAGGCGCTGGTACGTGCTGACGGACCGCCGCGTCATCGCGCGCTGGGGCGTCTTCAACCGTAACCAGGCAGCACTGCTCCTGGACCGCGTCCAGGATGCGAGTCTCGCGCGACCGTTCCCGCTCTCGCTGATCCGCGACTACGGCGTCCTGCACATCGAGTCGGCCGGTGAGCACTCGCAGGATCGGATCTCCAGCGGCCTGCAGAACCTGTCGATGACGAACGCCAGCGCGTTCTACCGCGCGCTGACCGACGCGCAGACGCCGACCTGATCGAAACCCCGCCCACTCGCCGCATCGCGATCGCGGAGCTCACCGGCGATCTGCGGGCGCGCGTCGACGAGCTTCGACATCGTTGGGACCCCCAGACGGCCGCCACGGTCGAATCGCACGTGACGGTGATCGATGAACCGGCCGACCTCGAGCGGCTCATCGCGGTCGCGGCCTCGATGCCCCCTCTGCGGCTGCGCGTCTCTCGCTCCGCACGGTGGCTGGCGCCCGACCCCGGCCTCTTCCTGGTCGTCGAAGATCCGCAGAGCGACCTCCGGCGCTACCGCGAGGCCGTGCTCGGACCGGAGCGCGCGACGTTTCGAGCGCATGTCACGCTTCTCCATCGCGACAGCATCGGCAGCCTGGAGCAAGTCGACGAAGCCTGGGCGTCGCTGGGCGATCTCATCCTCGATCAGGATTTCGTCGTCAAGGAGCTCATCGTGCACGACCAGGTCGATGGGGTCTGGTCCGAGGTCGCCCGACCGCGCTTCGGCGGCTAGTGAGTTACGGCGTCAGCCGGTCTTCAACCGCGACGGCAACGTCATTGAAGACGAGGAGCAGCGAGTAGGTGTTGGTCTCGATGAGTACTTCGTGCATTGGAACGCCGAGTTTGCCAGCCCATTCGCGCGTCCGATCCGTTTCACCGACATACGTGAGTCCCGGATATGCGTCTGCGGAGTTGACGCCCCAGATGAATCCCGGAGCGCGAGCGTCATTCGCCCGTTCAAGGTCGAGGTAGATATCGTCCATCGAGAAGCCACTCGCGATGTTCAGGGTGTAATGCGCTTCGACACATCCCTTGAAGAGGAACGTGTACGTCGCCTCGTGTTCGTTTCCCCGGCCGCGACGAGCGCTGTAGATCTCAGCCACCAGGCGATAGTCCCGGTTGTACTCAGTAAATCCGTGTTCGGTGAGTGCCTGGTCGAAGAATGAGAATTTCTCCAGCGTGGCGCGGACAGAATGCTCGCTATTCACGTGACAAACATTAAGCGGGCCCGACCCAGTCCCTCGGCCTAACCGCCGAGAGTTCTGGGCCGACTAGCGTCGCGCGGGCTGCCCCGCCGTCCGCTCCATCTTCACGAAGCTTTCCTCCGCCGCGGCGACGCCGACGCCGGCGACGACAGCGTGACCGCTCTCCCGCAGAGCCATCTCGACGCCGCCGAGCGTGGCGAGGACCTCGAGCTCGCCGAGTGCGCCCAGATGACCGATGCGGAACACCCGGCCGCGGAGCTTTCCGAGTCCGACGCCGAGGGCGAGGTCGAAACGATCGCGTGCGCGAGCAATCAGCGCGTTGGAGTCGAGCCCCTCCGGCATGACGACCGCCGTGAGGCTGTCGGAGTACGCGTCCTCTTCCTCGCAGAGGATGCCCAGCCCCCACGCACGTACAGCGGCGCGAACGCCCTCGGCCAGGCGATGATGCCGCGCGAAGACCGCCTCGAGGCCTTCGGCGAGGAGCATGTCGAGCGCCTCGCGGAGTCCGAAGAGCACGAGCGTCGCGGGCGTGTACGGAAAGAAGCCCGCGGCGTTGTCCTCGATGATCGGACGCCAGTCGAAGAAGTTCCGTGGGCTGCCGCCGCGCGAGGCGACCTCGATCGCGCGCGGCGAGGCGCACACGATGCCCAGTCCTGGCGGCAGCATCAGACCCTTCTGGCTGCCGGTGAGCGCGACGTCGACGCTCCATTCGTCGAATCGGAAGTCCATGCTGGCGAGCGAGCTGACCGTGTCGACGATGAGAAGCGCGTCGCTGCGTTTCGCGTCGATCGCTTCACGCACCGCGCGCACGTCGCTGCGTACGCCGGTCGAGGTCTCGTTGTGCACGATGAGCACGGCGCGATGCTTCGGCAGCAGATGCTCCTCGACCGCCGCGGCGGGCACGCTCTGCCCCCAGCGAAGCGGCACGAGGTCAACGGTGAAGCCGAGATTGCGCGCGGCGGCGGCGAAGCCAGCGCTGAAGTGCCCGTGATCGAACGCGAGAACGGCCGCGCCCGGCGCGAGGACGTTCACCAGCGAGGCTTCCCACGCGCCGGTCCCCGATGTCGGATAGACGATCACGCGACCGCGCTCGGTCTTGAAGATGCGCGCGAGGTCCGGCAGCAGGCTGCGCACGAGGGCGCCGAACGCGGGGCTGCGGTGATCGATGACCGCGCGGTCCATCGCGCGCAGCACCCGCTCGGGCACGTTCGTCGGTCCTGGGATCTGGAGGAACGGCCGGCCGGTCATCAGCGGAGATTCTGCGGCACTGGCTTAGGGCGTTCCGCGCTTTGGAGGGGCGATCCAGCCAACAACTGCCCGTGTTTTGTAGTCCGGCTTTCGTTTGTTGCGTTCGTCATCGTAAAAATCCGACCAGCGGCGGCCCTTCGCCACGGAGGAATTGATTCGTTCCTGTGGCGGCAAATGAAAGCAGTCGCTCAGGTTTCCAACGATCTCCTCGAATCGCCGGTGTTGGGCGAACGCCTGAGGGAACTCCTCGTCCGTCATTTCGTACAAGTACAGCCGCCGCGGGAACTCGAAGTCGTCTGTTGCTTTGTCGAAGCGTGCCGCGAACCAGTAGTGCTCACTGCCGCGCGCGGCGACGCCCTCAATCGGACCGTCGTGGGCATCGTTCACCCACAGTATCGACACGTCGTCGCGCCGCGCAGCGTCAGCTATCGGAGATTCTCCGGCAGGAACGGATCCGGAAGCAGCTCGCGGAGCGTCGTGACCTTCCGCTTGCCACCGGTCGTCGCGAGGATCACGCGCATCTCGGGCGAGAACTCCGCAAGCACCTGACGGCACGCGCCGCACGGCGTGGGAAGGCGCTCGTCATCGATCACGATGGCGATCGCGTCGAACGCCGTGTCGCCCGCATTCACCGCGGCGAACGCCGCGGTCCGCTCGGCGCAGATGGTGAGCCCGTACGACGCGTTCTCCACGTTTGCGCCGCCATGGACCTTGTTGCGCTTGGTGCGGATCGCCGCGCCGACCTTGTACTTCGAGTACGGAGCGTGTGCGCGCTGCCGCGCGAGCGAGGCGACGCGGACGAGCTCCTCGTCGCCTGGGCCGATCTCGCTCAAGCGGGTTCCGGGCTCGGCTGGAGTCGCGTGACGCGGACGCGGCGTATGCGCTTGCCCTCGATCGTCTCGACGACGAAGCGCGCGCCGGCGGCCTCGAACGACTCGCCCTGACGAGGGAAGCGTCCGAGCTGCGCGGTGACGAAGCCACCGAGCGTGTCGTAGGCCTCGGTCGGCCGCACCTCGAGCGCGAACGTCTCCCGCACGTCCTCGAACGGGATACGCGCGTCCATCAGTGCCTCGTTCTCGGAGACCGGGAGCACCAGCTCGTGCTCGACGTCGTATTCGTCGCGTATCTCCCCCACGATCTCCTCGACGAGATCCTCGATCGTGACGAGGCCCGCGGTGCCGCCGTACTCGTCAACGACGATCGCGATGTGAACCTTGCCCTTCTGCATCTCCCGGAGCAGCGCGTCGACCTTCTTCGTCTCAGGCACGAAGACCGCGGGTCGGAGGAACTGTCGCAGCTCGAGGTCGCGATTCCCTCGCGCGATGCGGCGGAACACGTCCTTCACGTACAGGATGCCGATGATGTTGTCGGCGGATCCCTCGTACACCGGGATGCGCGAGTGGCCGACGGTCGTGATCCGGTCGAGCAGCTCCTGCGCCGACGTGTTCACGTCGAGACCGACGATGTCCGTCCGCGGGACCATGACGTCGGCGACGGTCTTGTCCCCCATCTCGAAGATCGAGCTGATCATCTCCTGCTCTTTGCGCTCGAGGACGCCCTGCGCCTGACCGGTCTCGATCAGCGCGCGGATCTGGTCCTCGGTCACCACGCCGGGCTGCGGCGCCGTCCCGCCGAACGGGCGGACGATCACCTGCGTCGCGCGGAACAACAACGTGACGATGGGACGCGTGATCCAGGTGATCAGCTCGATCGGGAACGCGAGCAGCAGAACCGTGCCCTGCGCGTGGCGAGCGGCGATGGCGCGCGGGACGAAGAGGCCGAAGAGGACCGCGATGAGCGACAGCACCGCGACGGTGACGGCGACGGCGCTGACGTCCGTGAAGATGGCCGTCGTGTCGATGCGGAGGAAGAACGCCAGAAGGGCCGACAGACGCGGGGCGATGAACGCGGCGGCGATGCCGGCGTAGGTGAAGGTGATCAAGAACTCCGCCACCTGGATCGCCGCGAGGTAGTAGCCCGCCCGCCGGCCGATCGCTCCGGCGCGCTTCCCTCGGCGTCCCTGCACCTCGAGCTCGTCGGCCATTCCCGGCCGCCGCACGATGTTGATCGCGGCTTCGCCCGCGGAGAGGACCGCCAGGAGGACGACGAGCGCGAGCTCGAGCAGCAGCAGCTGCCAGGCGATCGCGTCCATCAGTCCGTCTTGTCCTTCCTCTCGGTCTTCTTGCGGATGCGGGCCGGGACGCCGACGGCGAGCATGTCGTCGGGCACATCCTTCGTCACCACGGAGCCCGCGCCGGTCACCGCGCGTGCGCCGATCTTGATCGGGGCGCGGAGCAATGAGTCGGACCCGATGAACGCGTCATCCCCGATCTCCGTGCGGTGCTTGCGCACCCCGTCGTAGTTCAGGGTGATGGTGCCGGCGCCGATGTTCACGCGCTGGCCGACCTGTGCGTCGCCAATGTACGAGAAGTGATGCATCTTGGTGCCCTTGCCGAGGCGCGCGTTCTTCACCTCGCCGAAGTTGCCCATCTCGACGCCTTTCTCGAGATGCGCGCCGGGACGTAGGTGCGAGTAGGGCCCGATGCGCACATCATCTTCGAGGGTCGCGCCCTCGAGCACGGACCCCTCGACGCGACAGCGCTCGCCGATAGTCGTGTCGCGCACGATCGCGTACGGTCCGATGCGCGTGCCCGCGCCGATGCGCGTCCGTCCTTCCAGCACCGTACCGCGCTCGATCACGACGTCCGGAGCGATCACGACCTCGGTATCCACCGGCGATGAGCTCGGATCGTGGAACGTCACGCCCGCCAGCATGTGCCGTTCGCGGATGCGGCGGCGGACGACGTCCTCCGCGGCCGCGAGCTCGACGCGCGTGTTCACGCCCATCGCCTCGTCGGGATCCTCGGTGCAGTACGCCGCGACGCGAGCGCCGTCAGTCGACGCGAGCGCGACAAGATCTGTGAGGAACACCTCGCCCGTGTCGTTCGGCCGCAGGCGCGGTACCGCCTTGCGCAGCCAGGAGAGGTCCACGGCGTACGCGCCGAGGTTCGATTCGGGTAGGCGTCGCTCGTCGGCGGTCGCGAGGCGCGCCTCGACGACGCGCGCGACGTCGCCGCTGGCGTCGCGAACGACGCGTCCGTACGCGTTCTCGGTGCCGACCTTTCCGGAGAGGAGCGCCAGGGGCGCGCCGCGACCGATGCGCAGCTCCGAAAGCGCTCGCAGCGTGCTAGCCCGCAGTAGCGGCGTGTCGCCGTACACGATGTACGCCTCCCCCGAACCACCGGGGATGGCATCGAGCGCGACGCGGACCGCGTCGCCGGTCCCGCGCGGGGGATCCTGCATCGCAACGACGGCGTCATCGCCGACGATCGCGCGCGCCGGTTCGCTCTCCTTCGACAGCACGACGACGGGCCGTGCGCCAGCGCCCCGAACGGCATCCAGGACGTGCGCGAGGAGTGGCTTGCCCGCCACCAGATGCAGGACTTTGGGGGTCTGCGACCGCATCCGCGTGCCCAGACCCGCCGCGAGCACGATGCCCGGCGGACCCGCGGTCACTGAGCTTGGCTGGTCAGGCGGTTGGGGCGCCAGGATTCGAACCTGGGAATCGGGGATTCAAAGTCCCCTGCCTTACCACTTGGCCACGCCCCATCGGACACGGCCAAAGAATACGGGGACTAGCGGCGATCGCCGGTCTTATCGCCGTTTGCTGGCTGTTTTCCGCGCCGGATGAGCTCCGCAACGCGACGGCCGCCCTTACGCCCGAGCTGCGCGTATCCCTCGCTGCCGAGCTGCGTCTTGCGCGCCTCTCCGCCTTTGCGTCCGAGGTCCGCGTAGCCCTTCGATCCGAGCTGCGTCTTGCGCGCTTCGCCACCCTTGCGCCCGAGCTTCGCGTAGCCCTCGGTGCCGAGCTGACCTTTGCGCGCCTGGCCACCGCGCTTTCCGATCTCCCGGTAGAAGGACGCCCCGTGCTTGCCGGCCGTCGAGGTCCCGCCCTTCTGGCCCGCTTGCCGCACGGTCATGTCTCCACGTTTGTCGTCCATGCGTCCACGTTAAGGGGACAGCCCTCGCTCGCCCGGTCTTGCGACCCTTAGCCAGCCATCGTGTGCGCGTGCGCCAACAGACCAAGCCGGCGCAGGATCCGTGCCATGCGCAGCGCGTCGCGGCGATCATCCGCAACGGCGAAAAGCGTCGGTCCGCTGCCGGAAAGAGCGAGCGCGATGCCGTGCTCCGCCGCGCGAGAGCGCGCATCAGCGATGGCGGGGCAGAGACGCTCCGCCGGTCTGAGGAGATCGTTGCGCGCGTTGTCGCGGAGGAACTGTGGCGTCACCGTGCCACGCCTGAACGCGGCGTTCAGCGTGTCAACGGCCGCCGCGGCGCCTCGATCGCCCATCGTGAGCTCGGCGAAGACGTCTTTCGTGGCGAGGCGCGCATGCGAACGCACGATGACGACGTGCGTCGCGGCCGGATCGGGCAGC
>DATEZK010000438.1:0-2416 GCA_035255665.1 Candidatus Limnocylindria bacterium | reverse complement strand
CTCGTGGAGGACGACGCCGACCGCTTCGAGCACGCGCCGCGGGTCGTCATAGACGCCGTTGTGCCGCCCGAGGTAGCACGGGTCGTGATAGGCGACGGTCTCCGCCGCGGCGCCGTTGCTCAGCGTGATCTTCTTCTCGTCGATCAGCTTCTTCACGAGCGGCAGCGCATGCACGACCTCGTAGTTGCCGCCAAGCTGCGGGTATTCGTTCGCGATCGTGTTAAAGCAGTGCGGGCACGACGTGATGACCTTCTTCACCGTGGCCGCGTTCAGCGTCTCGATGTTCTGCTGCGCCTGCAGCTGAAAGAGGTACTCGTTGCCCAGGCGGCGCGCCGGATCGCCGTTGCACGTCTCCGCGGCGCCGAGGATCGCGAACGAGACGCCCGCGGACTTCAGGATCGTCGCGAGCGCGCGCGCGACACGCTGGTTGCGGCGGTCGTACGAGGCTGCGCAGCCGACGAAGTACAGGTATTCGGCGTCGGGCTTCTCGGCGAACGTCGGGATCCCCAGACCCTGTGCCCAGTCTCCGCGCGATTCACGCGCCTCGCCCCACGGATTCCCCGCTCGTTCGATGTTCGTCATCGCGCGCTGCGCCTCCGCCGGCGCCGCGCCTTCCATGAGCGTGAGCGAGCGGCGCATGTCGACGATCTTGTCGATGTGCTCGATGGTCACCGGGCACGCTTCGACGCACGCCGCGCAGGTCGTGCAGGCCCAGAGCTCATCGGGTTTCGTCTCGACCCAGTGCGCGGGCGCCGTCGTCTCGGCCTTCGCGTCCGCCAGCAGCTTCGGGCCTTCGCGCAGGAGCTGGTCGCGGATATCGAGGACGATCTTCTGCGGATCGAGGGTCTTGCCGGTCGCGAGGGCCGGGCAGTTGTCGGAGCAGCGTCCGCACTCGGTGCAGGTGTACCCATCGAGCAGCTGCTTCCACGAGAAGTCGCGGATGTTCGCAGCGCCGAACGTCTCCTTGTTCTCGATGTCGTCGATCAGCTGGAGCGCTCCACGTGGTCGCGAGGAACGGAAGTACACGTTCGGCAGCGTCGTGACGATGTGCAGGTGCTTGGTGCGCGGGAGGTACACCGCGAACGCCAGGATCGCCACGACGTGCGCCCACCACGCGCCGGCGAACACCGCGGCTGCGTTCTCGCGCGAGAGGATGTTGACGAGGCCGGCGAGCGGCGGCGGCGTCACGCCCGTCTCGAGCTGCCCCGCAGCGATACCGGCGCTCTCGAAGACGAGCAGCGTGAGCATCAGGAACGAGATGAGCCCGAGGATCACGTAGCCCTCCGGCGCGATGTGCATGTGGTGTGGTCGGAGGAACGCACGACGGACCACCGCGATGACGACCGAGACGAGCACGGCGACGGCGAAGATGTCGAGCGTCCACGCGTAGAGACCGGTCTCCGTGAACGGCAGGTGCCGGCCGAACAGGCCGGCAAGGAGGAGGTCGGCGCTCCCGTAGGTGATGACGAGGAAGCCCCAGAAGATGAGCGCATGCCCAAGCCCGCGCACGAGGTACGGACGCTTGAGCAGCTTGCGCTGGCCGAGGTAGATCACGATCTCGTCGCGAAGCCGGCGCGCCGGCTGGTCGCTGCGATCCTCGTTGCGCCCGAGACGCAGCAGCCGGTACAGGAGCGAGGCGCGCCAGAAGAATCCACCGAATCCGAGCACGATCAGCGCGAGCAAGACGAGAACGAGGCCCTGCGTCGGCGCGATCACTCTTTCAGGATCTCCTCGGCGATGACGAGATTCATGATCTCGCTCGTTCCTTCGTAGATCTCGGTGATCTTCGCGTCGCGATAGTGGCGCTCCGCTGGGAAGTCGGTGAGGTAGCCGTAGCCGCCGAAGATCTGTACGCACTCGCGCGCCGCGCGCACGGCCACGTCGCTCGCGAACAGCTTGGCCTGCGCCGCCGCGAGGATGTGGTCCTCGCCGCGGTCCTTCAGCGTCGCGGCTCGCCACACCAGCAGGCGCGCGGCGTCGATCTCGGTCGCCATGTCGGCGAGCTTCCACTGGATCGCCTGGAACTCGACGATCTTCTTGCCGAACGCCTCGCGCTCCTTCGCGTACGCGAGCGAGTCCTCGAGGCACGCGCGCGCGATACCGACGGCCTGCGCCGCGATGCTGATGCGCCCGCCATCGAGCGTGGCGAGCGCGATCTTGAATCCCGCGCCCGCCTCGCCGAGCAGGTTCGCCGCGGGCACGCGGCAGTCCTGGAACAGGAGCTGCGCCGTGTCCGAACCGCGGATGCCGAGCTTGTGCTCGAGCTTTCCGACACTGAAACCGGGCGTCCCCTTCTCGACGATGAACGCGGCGATGCCGCGCTTGCGTGCGTTCGGATCCGTTTGGGCGAAGACGAGCGCGACGTCCGCGCTCGCGCCGTTGGTGATGAAGTTCTTGGTCCCATTCAAAACCCACG
>DATEZK010000437.1:0-5085 GCA_035255665.1 Candidatus Limnocylindria bacterium | reverse complement strand
GCGCGCGCTGTGGCGCTCCCGCGAGCGCCTCGAATACCAGCAAACAGAGCAGGGGACGCAGGCGTTTGCCACCGCGCGGGCGAGCCGCGTCGAGGCCGAGGTGATACAGCATCATCCCGTAGAACGGCTGCAGCGCAGGCTCGGGCTGCGTCAGCAGCGAGCGGATCTCCTCATCGATCGAGGCGACGCGTGCCTCAAGGAGCGCCCGTGACGAGTGCGTTCCCACCGTCTTCGATGATACGTGCCGAGGGCTCTCACGCAGCGCCACGAGCGATTAGCATGCCTTCCTGATGGCGTCGCGCACGTATCGCACCGAGGCGATCGTCCTGCGGACGGTCGATTTCGGAGAGGCAGATCGCATCCTCGTGCTCTTCAGCCGCCACTTCGGGAAGCTCCACGTCGTTGCCAAGGGCATCAGACGTGCGACGAGCCGCATGGCGGGGCACGCGGAGCCGCTGACGCATGCCACCTATCAGCTCGCTCGGGGTCGCGAGCTCGACGTGCTCACCGGCGCTGAGACGCGCGCGGTCTATCCGACGCTCCGCGATGACCTGATCCGCATCGCCGCCGGCTGGTACGTGGCCGAGCTCACCGATCGCTTCACCCTCGAGCACGAGCCGTCTGCCCCCGTGTTCGAGCTGCTCGAGACGGCCCTTCGACACCTTGAGGCCGGCCATCCGCCGGGGCTCGTCTGCCGCTGGTTCGATCTTCATCTGCTCGATCGCGCGGGGTTCCGGCCCGAGCTGTACGAATGCGTCTCGTGCCGTGAGGCACTGCAGGAGCGGCAGAACGCGTGGAGCGCGGCCGCGGGTGGCACCCTGTGCGCGTCGTGCGCGGCACGGGTGAGCATCGGTCTCACGCTCACCGTCCGTGCGCTGAAGTCGCTCCGCTATCTGCTGCTGAGCGACTTCGCCGGGGCCGCCCAGCTGCGCGTCGACGGTCCGCTCGCGAGCGAGCTCGAGCACCACATGCGCTACTTCGTGCAGCACGTCATCGACCGCGAGATCACCGCGGCGCGTCTGCTCGACGAGATCCGAGCGCTCCCTCCGCTCCCGAGCCCCGCGGGCTCGTGACCGCGTCGGATGTAGCGGAAAAGCTCACCTCCCTCGCGAAGCGGCGAGGGTTCGTATTCCCGTCGAGCGAGATCTACGGCGGCGCAGGCGCGACCTGGGACTACGGGCCGCTCGGGGTCGAGCTCAAGAACAACGTGAAACGCGCGTGGTGGCGTGCGATGGTGCAGGTGCGCGAGGACGTCGTCGGTCTCGACGCTGCGATCCTCATGCACCCGAAGGTGTGGGAAGCGTCCGGGCACGTCGAGAACTTCACCGACCCGCTGGTCGAGTGCCGGAACTGCCGCAAGCGCTATCGCATCGACGAGCTGCCCAACGGCGAGCAGCTGATGGACGCGTGGCGCTCGAACAAGATCGACGTGAGCAGCGTCGGCTGTCCGAGCTGCGGCGAGAAGAAGCTCGCCGACCCGCGGCGCTTCAACCTCATGTTCAAGACGTTCGTCGGCCCGGCGGAGGACACCGCCTCGGTCGCGTGGCTCCGGCCAGAGACCGCGCAGGGCATCTTCGTCAACTTCGAGAACGTGCAGCAGGCGACGCGGAAGCGGATCCCGTTCGGCATCGCGCAGATCGGGAAGTCATTTCGCAACGAGATCACGCCCGGGAACTTCATCTTCCGTTCGCGCGAGTTCGAGCAGATGGAGATGCAGTACTTCTGCCGTCCGGATGACGCGCCACGCTTCTTCGACGAGTGGCTCGCTCGACGGCGTCAGTGGTACGCGGACCTCGGCATCGCCGACGGCGTGCTCCGTTTCCGCGAGCACGCCGAGAACGAGCGCGCGCACTACGCCGCGAAGGCGGTGGACATCGAGTTCAAATACCCGTTCGGGTGGAACGAGACCGAGGGGATCCACAACCGTACCGACTTCGACCTGCGGCGGCACAGCGAGTACTCCGGCAAGGATCTGCGCTACCACGACGACCTCGCCGGGGACCGATTCCTCCCGTACGTCGTCGAGACCGCGGTCGGTGCCGACCGCGCGACGTATGCGCTCCTCTGCGCCGCCTACGCAGAGGAGCCCGACAAGGAAGGCGTGCGCGTCGTCCTCCGGCTGCACCGCTCGCTCGCGCCGTACAAGGTCGCGGTGCTGCCGCTCTCGAAGAACGAGAAGCTCACGCCGCTGGCGCGCGAGGTGTCGGCGGCGGTCCGTCCGCACTTCATGAGCACGTACGACGAGACCCAGGCGATCGGCCGTCGCTACCGGCGGCAGGACGAGATCGGGACGCCGCTGTGCGTCACCGTCGACTTCGACTCCCTGGAGGACCGCGCGGTCACCATCCGCGACCGCGACAGCATGGCGCAGGTCCGCGTGCCGATCGCGGAGCTCGTGCCCGCGTTGCAGGAGCGGCTCGGCGCCTAGCGCCGTCGCGTTCGCCGCACTCCTGTATCTCGCCGCACACGGCGCGCGCACGCCCTTCCTCGCTCTGCTCGGCCTCAAACGGCAGCGGAACCTGGTGCTCGTCATCGCGCCGTATGCCGTGAGCGTTCCTCTCGCGTTCGTGGTGGGGGAGCGCCTCGAGGCCGCGACCGCGTCGGGTCTGATCGCGCTAGCACTCGCGCCCGGCGCGCTCGTCGCGCCTGCCCTCGTCGCCGCTGCGGGCGGCCGCCGGTCGGACATGGCCGGCGCGCTCCTGCTCGGCACCGCGATCCTGTCGTTCGTGCTCGTCGTGACACGGCCCTCCGCGAGCACCGTCGCGCTCACCGCGGCGCAGGCGTTCGCCGTCGCGTCGATCGGCGCCGGCGCGCTGCCACAAGTCCGCGACCGGATCCTCGGGCCGCTCCGCTGGGCCGGCTACCTCGCCGCGCTCGTCGTGTTCCTGCTCGCGATCGCCGCCGGTCCGCCGATCGACGCGGTCAACGTGATCGTCGCGCTCGCCGGCACCCTGGTCACGCTCGCCGTCGCCGGTGTGGTCGCGATCGCGCTGCGCCGCGACGTGCTCTCGGCGGCCGCCGCCGCGGGGACGCGCGATCCGATCGTCGCGATCGCGCTCGCGTGGGCGACGGGCGGTTCCGAAGCGACCGCCGTGCCGATCGTAAGTGCGGCAATCCTCGGTATCCTCGCGGCAGCGTTGGTCCTGCGCCGGCGCTAGCCTCGAGCGGTGCTCCCGCTCGTCACCACCTTCGTGTCTGGCGCGTTCGCCGTCGCGGTGGTGCTGCGGTACCTGCGCAAGCGGCGGCCTTCGCATCTGGCCTGGGCCATCGGCCTTCTACTGTTCGCCGTCGCCGCATTCAACGGCTTTCTCGCGCGGAGCGGCGGCGCCACGGAAACCGAGTACCGCCTCTTCTATCTCTTCGGAGCGATCGCCAACGTCGCGTGGCTTGCGCTCGGTACCGTCTTCATCGTGGCGCCGCGATACGGCCGCGCGGCACTCGCCGCGGTGCTCGCGCTCACTGCGGTCGCGGTCTATGCGGTGTTCTCAACGCCGGTCGACCTCGCGGTGGCCGTCGACACCGGCAGAGGATTCCCCGACGGGTCGCTGCCGCGCATCCTCGCCGGGATCGGAAGCGGACTCGGCAGCCTCGTGTTGATCGGCGGGGCCCTCTGGTCGGCCTGGGTCTTCCTCCGCCGGCGCGATCAGGGCAGGCGCGCGCTCGCGAACGTGATCATCGCAGCGGGGGTCTTCATCGCCGCGGCCGGCGGGACCGTCGCCTTCACAGGGGCATCGGGAATTCTTGAGCTCACCAACCTGATCGGCGTGAGCGTCATGTTCGTAGGATTTCTGCTCGCGTAGGGAGTCACCCAGCACGACGCAAAGGAGGGCGCCATGCTCAAGGCAATCTTGGTCGCGGTCCTCGCCCTGGTCTTGCTCGCGCAGCAGCCGGCCCTCGCGGCCGAGGTCGGCGAGGTCCGGAACTTCGGGCCGGATCTCAGCACCACCTGCAGCTTTCCTGAGGGCATCGCCGCCGATGATCGCGGACGGATCTATGCGTCATCTCTGAACGCGGGGGCGACGAGCGGTCCGGCGAACATCTGCGTGCTCAACCGCGGCGGGCGGATCACCGACGTGATCTCCGTCGCGCCTGGACCGAGCGGCGTCACGCGGCTCCTCGGGATGCTGTATGTCCCGGGCGACGGCCTCTACGTCGGCGACGTCGCGGACTTCGGAGGCAACGGGCGCGTGCTGCGCGTCGATGTGCGGACGCACGAGGCGACGGTCATCGCGACCGGCTTCGGTGCGCCCAACGCGTTCGCCCGCGACAGCGCCGGCAACCTTTGGGTCTCCGACTCTTTCGCCGGCACGATCACGCGCATCGCGCCGGACGGAACGACGATGACCTTCGCGTACCCGGCCCAGCTCATGCCGCTGCCGGGGGAGAACCCGCCATTCGGTGCGAACGGCATCGCGTTCGATCCCGATGAGCAGTACCTGTATGTAGCCATGACAGCGCGCGACCAGGTCTTCCGTATCCGTTACAGCAACGGGACGCTCGGAGCGATCGAGCTATTCGCACAAGGCACGGCCGGTGGAGCGCTGGACGGCGCCGACGGCATCGCTTTCGACGCGGCCGGAAATCTGTACGTGGCATCGAACCAGTCCGACCAGATCGCTGTGCTGTCGCCGGCCGGCACGGTGATCGCGGGATACGTGGGCACGGGCGCCGACGCGATGAGCTCACCCGCGAGCCTGGTGTTCGTCGGTCGCCACGTGTACGTCACCGACCTCGCACTGTTCCACGGCGGCGTCGGTCAGAAGCTGAGCACGTTCAAAGCGATGGAGCGCGGCGCGCGCTGATTGTCGTGACGAGATGAAGGGCTGCCGGGGCTACGCCTTCGGCAGCTCTTCGTCCCCGACCAGGCGCGAGGCGAATCGCTGCGCGATCAGGGTCAGGGCGGCGGTGAGCGCACCGCTGACGGATTGCCAGACCATCTGCTCGGCTTTCGGCGGCTGCTCGACCTCGGCGATTTCCTTGCGCAGCGTCTCGCGCAGTCGCTTGCGTGCCCTGCCCTTCAGCTTGTCGAGGCGTCCGCCGAGCCTTGCGATGACGGCGTCCAGATCAGTGTCACTGCGACGCAGC
>DATEZK010000436.1:0-3463 GCA_035255665.1 Candidatus Limnocylindria bacterium | reverse complement strand
TCTGTCATGTCAGAAGATCCTTAACGAGGTCGCGCTCTTTCTCGAGCTCGGCGATGGTCGCGGCGAGCTTCTCTCTCGCGAAGGCGTCGAGCTTCACGTCGTACACGATCTCGAACGCGGTGTCACCCACAGACCGGAGCGGGAACGACGAGACCAGGCCCTCCGGAACGCCGTAGCTCCCGTCGGAGACCACCGCCGCGCTGAACCAGTCATCCCGCGGCGTCGCGGTGACGAGGCTTCTCACGTGATCGACGAGCGCCTGCGCTGCCGAGAACGCGCTCGACGCGCCACGCGCTGCGATGACCGCGGCGCCGCGCTGCTGGACGGCCGGGATGAAGTCCTTTTCGAGCCAGGCGCGGTCGACGGCTTCCGCTGCAGCCTTCCCGCTCACGGTCGCGTTCGTGAAGTCGGGATAGAGCGTCGCGCTGTGGTTTCCCCAGATCGCGAGCCGCTTCACGTCCTTCACCCGCGCGCCGGCCTTGTTCGCTAAGAGCGAGCGGGCACGGTTCTGATCGAGCCGGGTCATCGCGCTCCAGCGCTCATCGGGCACGCTCTTCGCGTTGGCGCGCGCGATGAGGCAGTTCGTGTTGCAGGGATTGCCGACGACGACAACGCGGACGCCCTTGGCAGCGAGCTGCGCGACGGCCTTGCCCTCGTCGACGAAGATCGGGCCGTTCTTCCGGATGAGGTCGCCGCGCTCCATGCCCGGGCCGCGCGGGACGCTTCCGACAAGCAGCACCCAATCGGCGTCCCCGTGCGTCTCCGCGCGGTCAGCGCTGGCGCTGACTCGGGATAGCAACGGATACGCGCCGTCTTCGAGCTCCATCACGACACCCTTTGCCTTGTCGATCATCTGGGGGATGTCCGCGAGGCGCAGGTCGACGTCAGTGTCCGGACCGAACATCTCGCCGGCCGCGATTCGCGGCAGGAGCGCGTAGGCGACCTGACCGGTCGCGCCGGTGACCACGACCTTGACCTGCCTCACCTCTTCGAGTTTGCCTTTCCGTCCGGGAGCTCGTCGGCGCCGCCGTACACAGCTTCGGCCTCCATCTCCACGAGGATCCGATCATCGATGAAGTCGACCTTCACGATCGTCGTTGCCGGGCGGATGTCGCGAAAGACCTCCCCGTGGATGACCGCGACCCGGTCGATGTCGTGAGTATTCCGGACGTAGATGCGGGTCATGATCACGTCGCCGAGATGGGCACCGAGGTCCTCGAGGGACTCCGTGATGATCTCGATCGCGCGGCGCATCTGGTCGACCACGTCGTCGGAAACGACCTGGCCATCCTCGCCGAGCCCGGCGGTTCCCGCGACCCGGACCACGCGTCCATGGCGAACGGCGCGCGAGTAGCCGAACTGGAACTCGTACTTCGTCGACGTCGAATGCATGTAGCGCCCTGGATTCTTCGGGTCTTGGAGTGGCATCAGCCCTTCATCCTCCTTATGACGGCATCGGCGAACTCTCGCGTCCCGACCGCCGTCGGATCGTCCCGGTCAGGCTTCAGGTCGTATGTCACATCCTTGCCTTCTGCGACCACCGCAGCGATGGCGCGCTCGAGCTTGTCGGCGGCGTCGCGCTCGGAGATGTGCCTCAGCATGAGGACGCCCGCGAGCATCAGCGCCATGGGGTTGACCTTGTTCTGGCCCGCGTACTTGGGCGCGGAGCCGTGTATGGCCTCGAACACGGCGATCCCGTTCTCGCCGATGTTCGCACCCGGCGCGACGCCCAGCCCGCCCGCGAGGCCGGCCACCAGGTCGCTCACGATATCGCCGTACAGATTCGGCAGCACGAGGACGTCGTAGAGATCCGGCTTCTGGACGAGCTGCATGCACATGTTGTCGACGATGCGGTCCTCGAACTCGATGCTCGGGTACTGCTGCGCGACCTCGCGCGCGATCCGCAGGAACAGGCCGTCGGCGAACTTCATGATGTTGGATTTGTGCACCGCGGTGACCTTGCGACGGCCGTTGGCGACCGCGTAGTCGAACGCGAACTTCACGATGCGCGTCGAGCCCATGGCGCTGATGTACTTGATCGCGATCGCGGCATCCTCTCGGATCTTCGTGTGCGCCGCCTTCTCTATGACGTCGCGGACCTGCTTGAGCTCGGGCGTTCCGATGTCGAACTCGATCCCGGCGTACAGGTCCTCGATGTTCTCGCGCACGACGACGAGATCGATGTTGCCCATCGGGGCCTGGACTCCCGGATAGGTCTTCGCCGGACGAAGATTGGCGTAGAGGTCGAACTCCTTGCGCAGGGCGACGTTGACGGAGCGCATCCCGGTCCCGAGCTCGGTCGTGAGCGGGCCCTTGAGACCGACCTTGTTGCGGCGGATCGAATCAAGCGCAGATTTGGGAAATGCGTCGCCGAGCTTCTGCAGCGCGGGCAGGCCGATGTCGTGAACGTCCCACTGGATCGCCACGCCGGTCGCTTCGATGGCGCGGCGGGTGGCGTCGACGATCTCCGGGCCCGTGCCATCGCCCGGGATCAGGGTGATGCGGTGTGTCAGAGCGTTCTCCCCTTCGCCTGCGTGCGCTTTAGGCATCGTAGCGCTCCTGCGGGTCTTGCCGCGGCCGTCATGATGCGGTCATGAGCGCTTCGGAACGGCCACTACCGGCGGTGCAGCGCGCGTACTTCTACGTCGTGCTGTTGGTCGCGATCCACCTGATCGTGCAGGGTCAGCCGGACATCACCGTGCGCGGCTGATCGCTAGTCCGCGTCCCTCGCGGGATCCTTCGTCGGCAGCGCGTCGTACGCCCAGTTCGAGCGCTTCCAGTCCGGAACCGGCGTCTTACAGTCGGCCTTCGGCACGAACTTCGAGCGCTGCACCAGCTGGTACTTGTGGATGTAGCGCGGGCAGTTCGGAAAGACCTCGCGCGCCTCGACGCGGACGATGAACTGCGCCTCCGGGTAGTCGGCCATGAGCGGATCGCTCGGGTCGATGCTCGCGACGCCGTTGAGCCGCATCCGATTCGGGTGCGTGAAGCTGATGAAGAGCAGCCCGACGTTTGGGTTCTTGCGCAGGTTGCCCATCGTGAGGTACATGCCGTTGCCGTCTTAATTGGGGAAGGCGATCGTCTTCTCGTCCACGACACGCACGAAGCCGGGCTCTCCGCCTTTGTACGAGCAGTTGGGGCGGCCCTCCTCATCGGCCGTTGCGATGAAGAACATGTCGACGTCCTCGATGAACGCGGCATCGTGCTCGCTGATGAAGTCGTGGAGAAGGACCTCCTCGATGCGGTCCGCGATCCTCCGCGTGTCGAAGGTATCCTGCAGCTCGCGGCTGCCATCGTGATAGATGACGCTCATGTCCCCGCCTCCCTCAAGCCGTTACCTAGCCCTGCGTCAGTTTATCTACGGTCTCGCGCACCTTTTCTTGTGTCGCGCCGAGCTGCGTCAACACCTGTGAACCGACTCCGTTCGGATCGGCGACCAGCGCAAGGAGCAGGTGCTGCGGCC
>DATEZK010000435.1:0-4810 GCA_035255665.1 Candidatus Limnocylindria bacterium | reverse complement strand
CGCACGCGGCCGCCTCTGGCAGGCGGAGTACATGGTGAGCGCGATGCGCGACCAAGCGCTCGCGCTCGCCTGCTTGCGTCACGGCGAAGACGCGCGCGAGGGCCGCGGGCTGGACATGCTGCCGGCGGAGGTGCGCGACCGCTTCGCGTCCGCGCTCATGCGCGACCTCACCGTGGACGAGATCGGACGCGCGTTCCGCGCCGTGACGGACCTCGCGCTCGAAGAGACCCGCCACGTCGACGCGGTACTCGAGCGACGCATCGAGCCGGTGATGACCGCGCTCGCGGCGAGCTGGGCTACGCCGTCGCGCTCGCCAGGCCCGCTGTGACCGGCACTGCAAGTCCGGGCGCACCTGGGCGTGAGGTACGCCAAGTGCGACGCGCACCCGAAGAGCGCTCGAGTAGATCGAGCCCGAGGCGCGCGCGACGGACTCGCTCGCGGGCGAACGCGACCAGTTGTGCCGTCAGGTGCGAGCCCGCGGGGTACGGATCGTTGGTACCACGCAGTCCGAACTTCAGATAGACAGGCGCCGCCACTCGGATGAGCTCCGGGATCTCGTGGTACCGCATGAACCCTCCGAGGTTGTCAGGACACTCGATGTACACATCGAGCGGAACGTCGACGACCGCGCGTATCGCTGCGATCTCTGCAAGCGTCAGGTCTGTGGGCAGGTTGATGGTGCCGGCGCCCAGGCCCGCGACGACGCGCGCGGCAGCCGGATTCGCGACCGGGAGCATCACCGACACTTTCGCCTGCATATCCGCCGGAAGTCGCCCTGCACTTCGCAGCGCACCGAACACCGAGAGCACGCCGATGTCTTCGATAAGCACGCTGCGTATCCCATGGTCCGCGGCGCGGAACACGTCATCCATGACCGCCGTGAGCTGGTCCGCACCGTGCGCGACCGGCGCGATGAGCGGACCCACGGGCGACCTCGCCATCGCCGATGCGCTCCATCCCGCGTTGGGGCGCGCGAAAAGGCTGACCTCCACGCCAGCGTGCGCGCCCAGCCCGGCGAGCTCATCGAGCTCCGCATCGGAGCACATGAAGACGCCGCTTCCCTGCGAAATGCGCGTCACCGCGACGTCGAGACGTTCCGCCTCCTCCAGGACCGCAGCAAAAGCCGACGGACCTTCGGTGCTCGGGATCTCGATGCGGTAGTGCGCACCGTCGGGGAACGCACGCGGCGAGTCAGGAAGAGCGTGGAGGTCGGCGGCCGGCAATCCCAGCGTCTTAAGCGCCGCCGCGGTCCGATCAGTCACGGGCAGCGGCCTTCGTGTACAGCACCGGTCGCTCGCGCGTCGGGATGAGGACGCTGACGGGCAGCTGCTCGCTGATGACGAAGTCGACGAGATGGGATGGATAGCCACGGTTCGTCGCGAACGTGTCGTAGTGCATCGGCACGATGACGTCGACGCCCGCGTCGGCCGCGAGTCGGGCGGCTTCGCGATGGTCCAGGTTGCCGACGATACCGGCCGCCTCGCGAAAGTGGTCGCGCCCGTTGATCGGGAGAAGCGCGACATCCACGTGAAGCGCGCGAAGACGCTCAACCTGCCCGGCGTACGCGATCGTGTCGCCCGCGTGATACACGCGCGCGACACCGTCGTCGATGACATATCCGAGATAGCGATAGAGGCCGCCGGACAGCTCGCGGCCAAAGGTGTACGCGTCAGCCATGCCGACACCATGTCGCGCGGGCAGTGGGTACAAGGTGACGCCGTCCAGCCGGATGCGCTCCTCCGGCTGCGCGCCAATGATCCGCGCCGCCGGGATGCCGGCGGCGGCGACCGCGTCCACCAAGGGCCGGGGTACTACGAACCGCGCCTTTGGCGAGGCGCGAGCGATCGCGGGTAGCGACGCGAGATCGAGGTGGTCGTAATGCTCGTGCGAGCACGTCACCACGTCGACATCCACGGCGTCCTCCGGATCGAATGCGGGCGGCGACACGCGCTCTGCCATCGGCGCAAGGAACGGGTCGAGCAACAGCACCAGGCCGCCGGCGCGGACCGCGAAACCCGCCTGTCCAAGCCACCAGAGCGCGACCGTGCCCGGCGCGAGATCCAACGCGCGAAGCGTTGAGGTTTGGCCCGTGGCGATACGCGTCACGTCGCCACCGCCGGCACCTGCGCGGCACGGTGCGCCGCGATGAGGTCGCGGTACCAAGACCCGCTCGCTTTAATGCGCCGTCGCTGGGTGCGATAGTCGGTATGGACGATCCCGAAGCGCTTGCTCGTGCCATGCGCCCATTCGAAGTTGTCCATGAGCGTCCAGATGAAGTAGCCCTTGAGGGGCACGCCGTCGCTGATCGCATCGGACGCCGCGGCGAAGTGGCGCGAGAGGAACGAGATCCGCAGGGGATCGTCCACACGGTCGCCATCGACTACGTCGTCGTACGCCGCGCCGTTCTCCGTCACGAAGATCTGTCGCGGCGCGTAGTCGCGATACACGCGCGCGAGGACCTTGCGGAACGATGAGGGATGCACCTCCCATCCGATCGCGGTGCGCTCCGCACCATCGCGCTCGACGCGCTTCGAGCGGAGTGGCCCCTCGCTGGCGCTCGCCAGCCGCCGCGCGTAGTAGTTGACGCCCAGGAAGTCGAGCCGGCCATCGTATCGATCGAGCTCTCCCGCGCGGTCGAAATACGGCGCGTACAGGGCGACCATGTCCTTTGGATAGCCGCGGCCATGGAGGGGATCGAGGAACCAGCGGTTCAGGTAGCCGTCCTCGCGCCGCGCCGCCGCGGCGTCGTCGGCCGAGTCAGTCGCGGGCTCGCAGTGCGAAAGGTTGAGCGCGATCCCGACGCGCGCCGCCGGATGCGCAGCCCGGACCGCATCTGCGCCGGCACGGTGCGCGAGGAGGAGATGGTGCGACACAAGGACGGCGGTCGAGAAGTCGCGGAGACCGGGCGCATGGACGCCGACGTAATGACCCGCGAACGCGACGACCTCGGGCTCGTTGAGAGTCATCCAGTCCTTCACCCGGTCGCCGAGACGGCGCGCGACAACGTCGGCGTACTCCGCGAACCGGTCGACGACCTCGCGCGCCGCCCAGCCGCCGGCGTCCTGCAGCGCCTGCGGGAGATCCCAGTGGTAGAGCGTGACGAACGGGCGGACCCCATTCGCGAGGAGCTCGTCGACGAGTCGGTCGTAGAACGCGAGGCCTGCCTCGTTCGCTCTTCCGCTCCCGGAGGGAAGGACACGTGGCCAGCTGATCGAGAAGCGGTACGCGCCGAGACCGAGCTCTTTCATGATCGCGACGTCGTCCCGCCAGCGGTTGTAGTGATCGCACGCGATGTCGCCCGTCTCGCCGGTCGAGATCGCGCCGGGCCGGCCGCAGAACGTGTCCCAGATCGACGGACCCTTGCCGTCGGCGTCATGTCCGCCTTCGATCTGGTACGCGGCGGTCGCGGTCCCGAAGAGGAAACCGCGCGGAAAACGGCGCGCGAGCACGGTCATGTCGCTCATCGGCGCGGCTCCGCGTCTTCCCAGGCGAGTCCCATCCGCGCGTTGATGCCGCCGTCGACGTAGAGGAGCTGTCCGGTCACGTAGTCGGCCGCGGGCGACACGAGGAACGCGACGACTCGCGCCACGTCCGCCGGCTCACCCATCCGACCCCACGGCACGCGCCGCGCGGTGCGTTCGCTCGAGTAGCCGGGCATCTCGAAGTAGCGGGGCACCTCGATGAGCCCGGGCGCGACGGCATTCACGCGGATGCGCTTGGGCGCGAGGTCGATGGCGAGCGCCCGAGTGAAAGCGTTCAGTGCGCCCTTCGTCGCGGCGTACGCCGCGTGCCCCGGGAATCCAGCGCCGCCGTGGATCGAGCTGACGCTCACGATCGCGCCCCTCCGCCGTTCGAGGTGCGGGACCGCCTGCTGCGAGCAGAAGTACGCGGCCCGAACGTTGACGTCGAACAGCTCCGCGTACTCGGCTTCGGTGAGCGCCAGCGGGTCGCGCGTCTTCGTGACACCCGAGTTGTTCACCAGGATGTCTAGGCCGCCGAGCTCGGCCGCGGCTTGGTCCACGATGCGGCGGCACTCGGCGACATCCGCGAGGTCGCCGGAGAGAACCGTCGCGCGTCCCCCGGCCGCGGTGATCTCGACGCAGAGATCCTGCGCGCCGTCGGCGCTATGCGCGTAGTGGAGCGCGACCTCGGCGCCCTGGCGCGCGAGCTCGCGCGCGATGCCCTGACCGATCCCGGCTCCGCTCCCAGTGACGAGGGCGCGGCGGCCACTCAGCGTCCCGCTCATGCGCGCTCGCTCGGCACGCGCTCTCGTCCGCGGAGGTGCCAGCGGTCGCCGAACAGATTGAGGTGTATCGGTCGCCGCGGGTGTTCGGCGATGAGGTCCTCGTCCAGGCGCACGCCGAGTCCGGGCCCTTCGGGCAGCGGGAACGTTCCATCGGCCACTTCCGGCACGCCCGGCGCCGCCGCCTTCACGAACGGATCGGTGAAGTCGTTGAAGTACTCGAGGATCTTGAAGTTCGGCGTCGCCGCGGCGAGGTGGAGTGCCGCCGCGGTCGACACCGGTCCGCCGACGTTGTGTGGCGCGACCATGACGTAGTACGACTCGGCCCACGTCGCTAGCTTCCGCATCTCGGTGATCCCGCCCATCATCGTCAGGTCGGGCTGGATCACGTCGGCGGCCTGGAGCTCGAACAGCTCGCGAAACTCGTGTCGCACGTGGATCCGCTCGCCCGTCGCGACCGGCACGTTCACCTTTCGTGCGACTTTCGCCAGTGCCTTGACGTTGTCGGGCGGCACCGGCTCCTCGATCCACCCCGGCCGGTACGGCTCGAGCTCGCGCGCGATCGCG
>DATEZK010000434.1:0-6151 GCA_035255665.1 Candidatus Limnocylindria bacterium | reverse complement strand
TGCGCGTCTCTGGTTCCTCGACATGTGCGACGCCGCCGGCTTCGCGCGGCCGCCCGACGAGGAGGCGGAGCGGATCGCGGCCGACACCGTCGACTACGTCAAGGCGCATCTCGAGATCCGCCCGCCGCAGAAAGGTCTCCTGGCGCTTCGCGCGCTCAAGCGGCGCGGCCTCGTTCTGCACATGGCATCGGGCGACTCGCACGACGACCTCGTCGACTTCCTGGAACGGATCGATGCACGTGATCTGTTCGACCGCGTGTATGGATCCGATCTCGTGAACACCTGGAAGTTCGGTCCCGAGTACTACCGCGCGATCCTGAGCGACAGCGGCGTCGATGCGGGGCACGCGGCGGTCGTCGACGACTCGCCGAAGGCCATCTCGTGGGCGCGCGAGTGCGGACTGCGCGGCTTCCAGGTCGCGCGCCGAGACGGCGAGGAGTTCGACGATGCCGTGGCGCGAACGTTCGACGAGGTCGCGCGAGCGAACGGCTAGCGCTCGGAGAGCCGCGCCGGAGGGATCGTCAGTACGTCGGCGATACGCTCGACGACGATGTCGGGCGGCGCACCGCTCGCGACCTCGGTCGCGTAATGCCCCTGACGGACGTGAACCGTCGTGACTTTATCGCCGAGGCTCGCGCGGGTGCGGGCGAGGAGCGCGGCCTTGTCGTCGAGGTGCACGTAGCGCGTTGCCGGGAACCGGCGCTGCACCTCGGCGAGGTGATCCTCCTTGTGCTCGTACACGAGGACGTTGCCTCGCACGGCCAGCAGGATGCCGGCTCGTTCGATCTTCATCGGCTGGTACACGCGATCCCCGTCGGAGAGGATCACGGGCTCGCCGAGCTGCCACAGATGTGCGATCACGTCCAGGGCATGTGGATAGAGATACCGCGCGAACGGCACATCGAAGACCGCGCGATCGACTTCCGTGACCCGGCTCACTTCCGGAAAGGTGCGGCGAAAGCGGCGCAGCGTCTCGGGGTAGTCGACGACGCCGCACTCGTCACGGACCTTTTCGTAGAGCGACCAGAACCGCGCGGCGCGATCCAGACCTACGAGCGCGCGGATCGCCCGCGCGACGTCCGCCTTCGCCTGGTCGTTGTCGAGAAGCGTGTTGTCCACGTCGATGAGGAACACGGTCGCCATCAGGCGGGAGCCTATATCTCGGCCACCACCACGCGGTCGGCGCCCGCGAGGTCGCTCAACACTCGTGTTCGAAGACCCGAGCGCACCAGGCTCCCGGCGACCGCTGCGACCTGCGGCGGGTCGCACTCGAAGAAGGCCGCGCCCTCTGGCGCGAGCACGCGCTGCAGGTCGTCGATGCAGCGGCGGATGACACTGAGTCCGTCCGGACCGGCGACGACTGCGGCGCGCGGCTCGAACGCGAGCGAGCTGCGCTCCCCCACCCACCTGTCCACGGAGGCATCCGGCAGATACGGGAGGTTGGCGCACACGATGTCGACGCGCTCCGCGATGGGCGCGAGCAGATCGCCCTGGCGGAACTCGACGCGGTCCGCGACCCCGTTCGCTAGCGCGTTCGACTCGGCGACGGCGAGCGCGTCACGCGACGTGTCTGTCGCGATGACGCGAACGGCGTGCTCGTTCGCCGCGATCGCAACAGCGATCGCCCCCGACCCGGTGCCCACGTCCACGACCGTCACGGCGCGTCCCGCAATGAGCTCGCGCGCCGCGTCAACGAGCACTTCGGTCTCGGGCCGCGGGATGAGCACGCGTGGGTCAACGCGAAAGCGGAGCCCGTAGAACTCCTTGAAGCCGCGCAGGTACGCCACCGGCTCGCCGCGGCTCCGTCGGTCGACCAGCTCCTGGAAGCGCGCGGCCTCCGCGGCGGAGAGCGTGCGCTCGGGGTGCGCGAACAAGGCTTCCTTCCCGACACCGAGCACGTGAGCAAGCAGCACGTCGGCGTCGAGCGCAGCGGTGCCGGGATCGGGGGCGGACCGAAAGCGCGTCGTCGCCGCGGCGCGCGCCTCGCCCCACGTCGGCATGGCGGAAGTATCGTCGCGACGTGCAGGAGCGTGCGTCCGAACGGATGATCGCGTCGTGAGCGTCCACCACGAGAAGCTCTCGCTCAGCACCGACAAGCGCGAGACGACAATCGATGTGACCGCGCGCGTGCGGGCCGCGGTCACGCGGTCGAAGGTCCGCGAAGGTATATGTGTGGTAAACGTCGCGCACACCACCGCAGCGATATTCGTGAACGAGAACGCCGATCCGGATGTGCAGCGTGATCTGCTGCTTCAGCTCGCGACGGTCGTTCCGAAGGACGGTGACTACCGTCATGCGGAAGGAAATTCCGCTGCGCACATCAAAGCGGTCGTCGTAGGTAACGACGTGACGCTTTCGGTACACGAAGGCGAGCTCGTGCTGGGCACGTGGCAGGGCGTGTACTTCGCGGAGTTCGATGGACCGCGCGAGCGGAGCGCGACCGTAACTGTCATCGGCGACTGAGCGTCGTACCATCACCTGCGCCGTCATCGACGGTCAGGGGAGAGGGCGATCATCACACTCACCGTCGCGCGCGCGCCGGTCATGACCGTCCGCGATGTCGAGCGCGCGCTCCGTACCGCGCTATCGCGCGGTGGCGATTGGGCAGAGCTGTTCTGGGAACGGAACGAGACGCTTCAGCTGGTGCTCGACGACCAGCGCATCGAGGACGCGATCACCGGTGTCGATCAGGGGGCCGGCGTCCGCGTCGTCCATGGCGAGCAGACCGTGTATGCGAACGGCAACGTGACCGACGCGGACGACGTCATGGCCATCGCGGGTCGTGCGGCGCGCAGCGTCGCCGACGAATCTGGCCTTCACGAGGGCGCCCGGCTCGTGCCCGACGACCTTCCGCGACCACATTCGGTCGCGATCGACCCCCGGATCGTGCCCGTGGAGCGCAAAGTGGCGCTCCTGCGCCTCGCGAACGAGGTCGCGCGGGCCCACGACCCGCGCGTTTCGCAGGCCACCGTGTCGTACTCCGAGAGCGTGCAGGAGATCCTGGTCGCCAACAGCGACGGGGTCCATCGCACCGACACGCGCGTTCGCGTGAACTTCGCGGTGCACGTCGTGGCGAAGGACGGGGCGATCCTCGAGTCGGGCTTCGAGGCGGTCCGCGGGACGCTCGGCTTCGAGATGCTCACCGACGACGCCGTCCGCGGTGCCGCAGAGATGGCTGCGCGGCGAGCGGTGCTCAACGTCGGCGCCCAGCCCGCGCCGGCCGGCACCTACACGGTCGTGCTGTCGAGCGAAGCCGGCGGGACCCTGATCCACGAATCCGTCGGCCACGGCCTGGAGGCGGACCTCAATCTCAAGGGGCTGTCCGTGTACGCGGGCCGCATCGGACAGAAGGTCGCGAGCGAGCTGATCACGGTGATCGACGACGGGCGCGACGCCGGCCAGCGCGGCACCTCGGCGATGGACGACGAAGCGACGCCGACGCAGCGGACCGTGCTCATCGAGAAGGGCATCCTCAAGACCTACCTCTCGGATCGCAAACACGCCGAGAAGCTCGGCATCCGACGCAGCGGCAACGCGCGGCGCGAGAACTTCCGGCACCTGCCGATCTGCCGCATGACGAACACGATGATCGCGTCCGGAGAATCCGACCCCGACGAGATCGTGCGCTCTGTGAAGGACGGCATCTTCGTGAAGAAGATGGGCGGCGGCCAGGTCGACGTGGTCAGTGGGAACTTCGCGTTCGAGGTCACCGAGTGTTACCGCATCCGGGACGGCAAGCTCGCGGAGCCACTGCGCGGCGCGACTCTGGTCGGCCAGGGGCCAAAGCTAATGAGCGAGATCGACATGGTCGGCTGGGATCTTGGCTATTCGACCGGTACCTGCGGTAAGGATGGCCAGGGCGCGCCGGTCGCCGACGCACAGCCGACGCTCCGCATCCCATCGGTCGTCATCGGCGGCAAGATCCAGTGACCACGAGGATGTCGAACGACGACGTCGTCGATCGCGCGCTCGAGGCACTGCGCGCCAGCCGGGTCGCCACCGCGGAGGTGCTGGTCCGCGACGCGCTCTCCGGCTCGGTGGAGACGAAGGACGACGCGATCGACGTCGTGACCGCGCGCGGCGAGCGCGGGCTTGGCGTGCGCGTGCTCGACGGGCAGCGCATCGGCTTCGCGCACACGAGCGACCTCGCGCTCCCCGGCATCGACGCCTGCGTGGATCAGGCTCGTCGGATGGCGACGATCACCGAGCCAGACGAAGACATCCGCATCGCGGCCGCGCCCCTCCAATCGGTCGATCTCGACATCTACCAGCCGGGCCTCGAGGATCGGCCATTGGCCGACCGCGGCGCCATCGCGCTCGCGGTGGAGCAGGCGGCGCGATCGGTGGACCCGCGCATCACGCACTTCCGCAAGACGAGCTACAGCGACGCGGAGGTCACGACGGTCATCGCGACGACGCAGGGCGTCCGCGCTTCGTACCGCGAGAGCTTCTGCGGCGCGATGACGAGCGCGGTCGCGACGCAGAACGGCGAGCGGCAGATCGGGTATCACGGCGAGGGCGCGCGGCGCCTCGCCGATCTCGATCCGGCGAGCATCGGTGCGCGCGCCGCGCAGCGAGCGATCGAGAAGCTCGGAGCGAAGCCCTTCCCCACTCAGAAGCTTCCGATCGTGCTCGACCCGTGGATGGCGATGTCGCTGCTCGGAGCGATCTCTCCGCTCTTCTCGGCCGACAACGTCCTGAAGGGCCGGTCGCTGTTCGCGCAAAAAGTGGGCGAGCGGGTCGCGAACGAACGCGTGACCATCGTCGATGATGCGCGCCGGAAAGGTGGACTCCGCAGCGCACCGTTCGACGGCGAGGGCGTGGCCACCACCATGCGGACGCTCATCGATCGTGGTGTGCTGCGCGGCTACCTGGTGAACCTGAAGACGGCGCGCAAGATGAGCACCGCGCCGACCGGGAACGCGCGCCGTGGCTCGTACGCGTCGCCGAGCCGGATCGGACCTTCGAACTTCTACATCGAAGCCGGTACGGACGACCCGGCCGCAGCTGTCCGCGGTCTTGACCGGGCTCTGGCGGTGACGTCGCTGCTCAACCTGCACACCATCGATCCGGTCTCGGGCGAGTTCTCGCTCGGGGCCACGGGCACCTACCTCGAGAAGGGCACGCCGCTGCACCCGGTCCAGGGGATCACGATCGCGGGCAATCTGACACACCTGCTGTCGTCGATCAGCGCGGTCGGCACGGATCTCACGTTCGGCTCGGGCGGCATCGGCAGCCCGACGCTGGTGATCGCCGAACTGTCGGTGGGCGGCACGTGATGTCGTGGCAGTCGCTCCTGCACGACGACCCGGTCCCCTGGCTTCTCGAGAAGGGCGACCCGGCGGTGCGTGCGCTCACGTTGCGACACGTCCTCGACCGCGGCCCGCGCGACGCCGAGCTGCGCGAAGCAAGACAGGCCGCGATGAGCTCACCGCCGATATCGACGATCCTGAAGCGCCAGCGCCCCGAGGGAGCGTGGCCCGGTCCAGACCTCAAGCAGTGGAATGCCTCGAAATACAAGGGCACGCACTGGTCCAACCTTCTCCTCGTCGAATATGGGGCTGACCCGAGCGATCCACGTGTCCGCCGCGGCGCGCGCTGGATCCTCGACGCACTGGGGGACCCCAAGGCCGCGGGCCTCGAGTGGATATTCGGTCGTGATCATGGCGTCTCCTGCTTCGCGGGTAGCGTCGTGCGCTACGTCGCTTCCGCGGGGTACGGAACGGATCCGCGGCTCGTGCCGCTCGTGCAGCGTCTGCTACGCGAGTCCAAGAAGTACGACGCAGCGTGCTACATCAACGGCGAGCAGCCCTGCGCGTGGGGCTACGCGCGCCTGGTGTGGGGGCTCGCCGCGCTGCCCGAGGCGGCGCGCACGCGCGAGGTCGAACGCGCGCTCCGCCGCGGTGTCGAGTTCCTGCTCTCCTATCGCATGACGCGCGGCGCGTACCCCACGGACACCGAGCCGAGCTATCTGTGGCGCCAGATCTCGTTCCCGCTCTTCTTCCAGGCCGACATCCTGTTCGTGCTGCGCGCGATCGACGCCGCCGGCGCGATCGACGACCCACGCGCGCAGATCGCGATCGCCTGGCTCCTGTCGCGTCAGGACTCGCACGGACGGTGGGCCGGTCGTTCCCCCTACGCTGACCGCATG
>DATEZK010000433.1:0-11995 GCA_035255665.1 Candidatus Limnocylindria bacterium | reverse complement strand
CCCCGACACGTACTGGCACCTCGCGTCGGGCAGATGGATGCTCGAGCACCGCGAGCTGCTAAGAGCGGACGTGTTCTCTTCGACCATTAGCGGGCAGCCGTACAGCGTCGGCGAGTGGCTGGGGCAGATCGTCCTGTACCTCTCATATCTCGCGGGCGGATGGACCGGGGTCGTCATCCTGCGTGGACTGCTCGTCGCGACGTGCGCGTTCTTCCTCACGCGCGTTGCCCTGCGCGCCGGCGCGCCGGTGATCGTCGCGGTACCCGTCACGTGCGCGGCGCTCATCCTGTCCGAGATCGTCTGGACCGATCGTCCGCATCTCTTCACGCTCGCGCTGTTCCCGGTGATGCTCGATCTCCTGCTTCTGTCCCGCGCGGGGAGCATCCGTCTGCTGCTCGCGGTGCCGCCGCTCATCCTGCTCTGGACCAACCTGCACGGCGGCTACGCCCTCGGCCTCGCGCTCGTCGGCATCTTCACGCTAGAGGCGCTGCTCAAACGCCGGAACTTCGCGGCGTTCGCGATCACCGCGAGCACGGCGGTCGCCGCATCACTCGTGGACCCGGGCTCGCTCGGTCTGGGTGCCGCCGCCTCGCACGCGACCGCGCCACCGCGCTTCATCGTCGAGGAGTCGCCGCCCGACGTGACAAATCCCGCGGGACTGCTCTTCGCCGCGTTCGTCATCGGGTCGCTCGCGCTCGCGATGCGCGGCGGCGGCACGGTGCTCGACCTGCTGCTGCTCGCGCCGCTGCTTTGGCTTGGGATGTCGGCGCAGCGACACATGCCGTACTTCGCGTTCGCAGCGGTGCCGTTCATCTCCGCCGCTCTTCCGCGCGCGTGGCCCGCGTTGGATCGGTGGCTCGCACGTCGCCGCCCGTACCCGCCCGTCGCGGTCATCGGCTTCGGCGCGGGCGTCGCCGCTATGGCGCTCGTCGGTCTCGCGTTCGTGCCGAGCGCGCCGAACGAACGCGCCTATCCGACCGCGTCGCTCGACGCCGTTCGCTCCTCGCGCGGCGTCCTATTACATGAATACGACTGGGGCGGTTACCTGATCTGGCGCGCTCCCGAGCGGCCCGTGTTCGTCGATGGGCGGCTGTTCCCGTTCCTGCCGAACGTGTTCGCGGATTGGCGCGAGGCGGTGGAGCTGGGCCCCCGGTGGAAACAGGTCCTCGACCGATACAACGTCGATCAGGTGCTCCTCCGACCCGATCGCGCGCTCGTTTCGGCCCTGCGGGAGGAGGGCTGGCGGGTCGTGACCGAAGACGCGCGAGCGGTTCTGCTGGAGCGACCGCGCTGAGACGAGATGGTCGCCAGAACGGCCAGTATCCGTCCATATACTCGGCCCACGGCACCTCAACCGCGTCTTATCAAGGATCCGGACGACCTCGAAGCGCAGTTCGATGCACTGGTCGACGCGCTGCGGCGCGACGTCCGCCGAACGCGCCAACAGGTCGAGAAGTTCTCGCGCGCATACCAGCGGTTGGCGGAGGCGCAGTCGGGCCGATCGACGCAGGGCGAGCTTGACGAGACAACGCAACGCTCCTACCGGCGGCTGAAGCAGCTTCAGCTCGTCGTTCAGCACATCGAGTCGAGCGTCTCGTATCTGCTCGGCTCCGGCATCGAGCCCGAGCCGCACGGCGACAACGAACAGTCGCTGGACGTCGCGCAGCGCGTCCTCGAGAGCCTCGAGGCGGAGCGCGAGCGCCTATACCGCGACGTGCACGACGGGCCGGCGCAGGTGCTCGCCAACGCGATCTTCGAGGTCGACTATCTCGAGCGCATCGCCGAGCGCGCGCCCGCGGAGCTACGGCAAACTCTTCGGAGCGAGCTCAGCACCCTGCGCGGCCAGTTCCGCAATTCGCTCGACTCGGTGCGCGCGATGATCTACGACCTGCGCCCACCCGAGCTCACCGAGCTCGGCCTCGCCGACGCGATGCGCAACTACGCGAGCGAGTGGGAGACGCGGTGTGGCATCAAGGTCTCGAGCAAGCTCGACACCGAGGACACCGCGATGTCACCGCAGCAGGAGCTCGCCGTGTACCGCGTGTTGCAGGAGGCCTTGCAGAACGTGCACAAGCACGCGCAGGCCTCATCCGTCGGCATCGTGTGGCAGCGATCGGCGGGCAACTGGGTCCTGCATGTGACCGACGACGGCATCGGTTTCGATCTCGTGAAAGCCGCGCGTCGTGCGAAGTCCGTCGGCCTGCTGTCGATGCGCGAGCGAGCCTCGCTCATCGGTGGGACCCTGCAGATCCAATCGAACCCGGGCAAAGGCTCCGCCGTTACACTCCAGCTTCCGATCGAGGGCGCCGCGAATGTGACGCACGTTGAAAGAGGAAGGTCCCTTGGCCGACAAGATTGACCGCACGAAGGACGCGGATCGCAACATCCGTGTCGTTCTCGCAGACTCCAGCCGGCTCACCACCATGGGCATCAGCCAGGTGTTGCAGAAGGAAGCCGATATCGAGCTCGTTGGCACCGCATCCGACGGCGAGGAGGCGGCCGCGAAGACACTCGAGCTCGAGCCCGACGTGCTCGTCATCGAGGCGGATCTTCCGCGCACGTCGGGCATCAAGGTTACGCAGCGCATCCGCCGCGAGCTGCCGCATGTCGGCGTCGTCGTCCTCACCGCGAAGGACGAGGAGCAGACCCTCTTCGAGGCGATCCGCGCCGGCGCGGCCGCCTATCTGAACAAGGACTGCGATCCGGTCGAGCTGGTCGATGCGATCCGCAAAGCGCGCGCGGGCCAGTTCATCATCAACGAGAAGGTGTTCAACCGGCCGGCGGTCGCGTCGAAGGTGCTGGCCGAGTTCCGCGAGCTCTCCGTGTACGGCCCGGGCTCTTCGCACGTCTTCGCGCCGCTCTCGCCGCGCGAGGTGCAGATCCTCGACAACATCGCCCAGGGGATGACGAACAAGGAAGTCGCGTACGCTCTGGCCATCTCAGAGCAGACGGTGAAGAATCATATGTCGAGCATCCTGCGGAAGCTGTCGGTGAACGACCGTACGCAGGCCGTCGTGTATGCGATCCGGCAAGGTTGGATAAAAGGTCCGGAGATGGGTACTTGAGCGTGGCAGCGCCCGACCTCGCGACCGAGTTCATAACCGAACAGAAGAAGATCACTGCCGAGGTCCGCGAGCTCGACCTCCTGGTCGAGTCGACGCTGACCGAGGTGAGCCGGCTCAAGGCGCGCGAGGATCAGACGCGCGCCAAGGTGGAGGAAGCGCGCGCCAATCCGGGCAACTTCCAGCGCGAGCAGATCTTCACCGTGACCGATGAGCACAACACCGCGCTATCGCGCCGCATGACCATGGAGGCCCAGCTCGCGGGACTGCAGGCGAAGCGCAAGCTCCTCGAACGCGCGCGGGCGCTCGTCACGGCGGCGCAGGACCACGTGCACACGAGCAGCTCGCGCGCGCCACTGCCCGCCGACACCGCGCCGATCATCGACGAGAGCCGCCTCCTGCAGGCTGTCGTGGACACGCAGGAGGAGGAGCGCAAGCGCATCGCGCGGCAGGTCCACGACGGACCCGCGCAGGCGATGGCGAACGTCGTGCTTCAGTCGGAGATCAGTGAGCGTCTCTTCGAGGTCGACCCGCAGCGCTCGCGCACCGAGCTCGCCGCGCTCCGGCAGATGGTGAACAAGACGCTGCAGGAGCTGCGCGGCTTCATCTTCGAGCTGCGGCCGATGATCCTCGACGATCTCGGTCTCGTGCCGACGATGCGCCGGTACGTTCAGACGCTCATCGACAAGCACGGCATCCGCATCGACTTCTCGAGCACGGGCCGCGACCGGCGCCTTCCGTCCGATGACGAGGTCGCGATCTTCCGGCTCATCCAGGACTCGCTGGTCGAGCGCATCGAAAAGGCGGTGGCGAAGGATCTCGTCCTCGGCATGACCTGGAAGGACGACAAGCTCGAGATCCTGCTTCAGAGCGACGGCAAGGAGCTGCCACCCGACGGTGAGCTGCAGTCCGGCCTGCGCCGCAGCGAGCGGCTCGATCTGCTGCACGGCGAATCGCAGCACGAGACGAGGCCCGACGGCACAGTCGTGCTCAACGTCCACGTCCCGATCCGGAGCGCACCACAGCTCATCTCCTGAGTCCCGCGCTCATGAACGCCGCCACGCTCGCGATGTAGAGCGGCGCGACCGGCGCTCCCCATTGGTGCAGCAGCGCCGCGATCACGCCGGCCCCGACGAGCACGACCGTCCGTCGCGTCGAGCGCGCGCAGGCCGCGATCGCCGGATACGCCAGCACACCGTCGTGCAGCAGCGTGTGCGGACTCGTGAGAAGCGACCACACCGCGGCCTGCTCGATCCGCAGCGGTCCGCGCAGGACGAGGACCGCACCCAGGACCAGTGACAAGGCGGCGAGCGCGAGGCCGAGCAGCGGGAGCCCGAGCGCGAGCGCAGGCCCGATCCAGCCGATCGCCGTAGCGACCCCGTACTCGCCGGTCGCCGCCCACGACCCGGCGGTCAGCAGCTGGTTCGCGTAGCGCACGAGCCCGTCCGGGCCGACCACCAGGAGCGACAGGAACGCGATGAGCGATACGCCGGTCGCGAACCCGGCGAGTCGGGCGCGGTCGCCGATCGCCGCGATGCCGAAGAGCGGCAGCGTCTGGGGTCGGATCGCGGTCAGACCGAGCAGCAGCCCGGCAACGAACGGTCGCGCCCCGATCGCGCTCGCGACCAGCAGCAGCACGACCGGTGTCGTCTGCCCCTGCGTGAGCGCGATGGTCGAGGGCGGCGCCAGCAGGGCGAATGGATAGAGGCGGTGCCGCTGCGCCGGATCGGTCAGCGGCGCGAGTCGATACGCCGCGATCGCGAGCGCCGCGGTCCCCATCGCCGTCATCATCGCGAACGCGGGGAGGATCGGCAGCGCTCCGAGCGGCGCGAGCAGCAGCGCTACGGCCGGCGGATGCACCCACGGGAGGAGCAGGTCGCGCGCGGGCATCGCCGCGTGCTCCACCTGCAGGATCGCGGCGGGATCGAGGATCTCCGCGCCGCGCCCGAGCGCGACCAGGCGCGCCGCGGCATAGATCGCGATGAAGTCGTGAGCCTGCAGATCGATCGCGCCCGACACGGCGCCGACGGCGAAGGCGATCAGCGCGACGGCGACGGCGAGCGTGAGACGCACCGCCGCCGACCATACTCTCGTCGTGCGCCGCCTGTCCGTTCTCGCTGTGCCGGCGCTCCTTGCGCTCGCCGCGGCGTTCGTCTCGATCGACATCGTGCGCGAGCCGCGCCTCACCGACTTCTTCTGCTTCTGGACCGCCGCGCGCCTCGTGATCAGCGGCGAGGATCCGTACGACCCGAACGTGTGGAGCGAGGCAACCTCCGTGACGATCATCGATCGGAACGGTCGCGAGCGGTCCGCGCCGTGCCCCGGCCGCTCCGGCTATCCGCTCACGACCAGCGTCGCGCTCGCGCCGTTCGGAGCGCTGCCGCTGGCGCCGGCGGCGACCTTGTGGCAGGCGCTGCTCATCGGCGGTGCGCTGTGCGGCACCGTGCTGATCTGGCGCGCGCTCGGATATGGTCCGGGCGGCACGGGACTCTTCTCGACCCTCGTCTTCGCCTCGCAGCCCTTCGCGTTCACGCTCATCACCGCGCAGTTCGGCGGTCTGCTCCTCGGACTCGTCGGGATCGCGCTCGCCCTCGAGGCCACGCGCCCGCGGCTGGCCGGAGCTGTCTTCGCGCTCCTGGCGCTGAAGCCGCATGTCGTCGCGCTCGCGCTTCTCGCGCTGCCGCTCCGGTGGTTGTCGCGCGGGCCGCGCGCCGCGGTCGTCGGCGCGGCGCTCGTTGGGGTGGCGCTGCTCGTCGTGTCGCTCGCGTTGCGCCCGTCGTGGCCTCTGTCGTGGCTCGGCGAGCTGGGCGGGCACCGGCTGGGCATGACCGAGGGCACGCCGACGGTGTGGTCGCTCGCATCGATCGCGACCGGTGACACGCGCCCCGGCATCGTCGTCATCGCCGCGCTTGCCGCGGTCTACGCGTTCGCGCTCCGTGGCCGACCGATCGCGACCGTCGACGTCATCGCCATCGCGCTCGTCGGCACGCTTCTCATCTCGCCTTACGCCGGTGGGCACGATCAGCTGTTGCTCGCGCCCGCTTGGGGTGCGGTGCTCGCGGCCGCGTTCGCGCTGATCGACTGGCGCCGGATGGCACTTCTCGTCGCGATCCTGCTGTGCGCATCGGTATTGCCGTGGGTCCTTTACGCGGACGCGCTCCTCAATCGTCCGAATGACGCCGCGAGCGGGCTGGTCATCATCGCGACGGCGCTCGTCCACGCCGCGTCGCTCGCGACGCGGCCGGCACGCGTGTGAGCCGCGTACTATCGAACGCCGTGACCGCCGCCCTCACCCCCGCGCAGATCGCCGCACTGCTCGAGTCGACGTGCGCGCTGATCGAGGGCGAGATGAACGCGCTCGGAGACGAGGGAGCGCAGTGGCATCCCGCTCCTGGGGAGTGGTGCGTCAACGAATGCGTCGGTCATCTGATCGAAGCGGAGCGACGCGGCTTCGCCGGGCGGATCCGCGACATGATCGCCGGCAAACCGCTCGCCGCGTGGGATCAGGAGGCGGTCGCGCGCGAGCGCAAGGACTGCGCGCGCATGAGCCAGAGCATCTGGATGGAATTCATGGGTCTGCGGCACGACAGCATCGCGCTGGTCAGGTCGCTGACGGCAGCGGATCTTGAGCGCAGCGGCGAGCATCCGAAGGTCGGCCTGCTGCGCGTGAAGGATCTGCTGCAGGAGTGGGTGCACCACGATCGCAACCACACCAAGCAGCTGCTGGCCGTCGTGCAGGCGCGCGTCTATCCACATATGGGGAATTCCCAGAAGTTCGTCGGTGAGTAAGGAGACGCCGAACTGGTCGCTGCTGCGGCCTGATCTCTCGGAGCTCGACCTCGTGATGCAGAAGGGTGAGGCGTGTCCCGCGCGGCTTCGCATCGGTGAGAGCCGGATCACACACGACTGCACGAGGCCGCAAGGACACGAGGGCCAGCACTACTCCTTCGATGGCGCAACAGGTGGGAACTACGAGATCCTCTGGCCGATCAACCCAGAGAAATAGGACCCCTCCTGACGTTAAGCGCCGCCGATGTTCGTGAGCGCGATGCCCCGGTAGTAATGCTTCAAGATCTGCTCGTAGTTCGCGCCGTTCAGCGCCATGCCCTGCGCGCCCCACTGCGACATGCCGACTCCGTGCCCGAATCCCTTTCCCCAGAAGATGACTCGCGGCGGCAGCTTGTACACGAAGCCGGTGACGCGGATCGACGTCAGCTCGCGGTCCTCGTTCAGGGTGCGCTCGTACGTGGTCCCGAGCAGCTCCGACCCAAGGATGCCCATGTCGACGAGACGCGCCGTGTCACGCCATGAGACCCATTCCGCCTCGCCGCCCCCGGTGAACTCGACGGTGAACATGCTGCTCTTCAGCCCGAAGTAGTAACGCGTCACGTCCTTCCCGATGTCGCGCGTCCCCGCGGTGCCGTGGACGCGGGCGAGCAGGACGCGGCCAGCGGTGGTGACCCGCACGAGCTCGACCCGTTGCGGCACGCCGACGTTGATGCCGCGCGATCGCAGGTAATCGCCCAGCTGCGGTGCCGTGAACTCGCGGTTCCACTCCCAGCTCGTCTTGCCCCAGCCGCTGTCCTTGGCGAGCTCGTCACCCGGTGACGGAACGCTCCGCAGATAGGGGAGCGCGTTCGTGTACACGTTCTCAGAATCCTCGGTCACGCCGCCGGCGTTGGCGGAGTAGAGGGCTTCGATCGGCGCTCCGCGATACGTCGCGACGATGCCGGCGGTGCGCGCGACGGCGCGGATGGTCGAGTCCGCCTCGGTGCCGATCCCGCCGTACTCCTGATCGCGGACGTCACCTTCGAGGTCGTAGTTGTCGTGGCGTCCGAGATGCGTGACCAGATACGTGCGCGCCGCGATCGCCTGCGATGCGAGCGCTTCGCCGTGCCAGGTGGCGGGCGACTCGGCGCCCGTGACCGACGCGAGGTACGGGCTCGTGGCGACCTGGTTCACGACGATCATGTCGCCGGCGTCGTCGGTCGTGACCTCGAGCACGCCGCGGAACAGCCGCCCGTCGAAGTTCAGATATCCGAAGTCCGCGGCGAAGCGGACGACGCTGATGCGCGGCGCGGAGAGCACAGGCGTCCCGAGCGCATCTTCCGATCCGGCGAGGAGCGAGACCTCGAACGGGATCGTGACCAGCTTCCCGCTGACCTGCGCCTCCCGCGCGGCGCGCCGTGCCTCACGCACCAGCTCGAGGCGGCTGGCCCGCTCATCTCTCGTGAGTCCCGCGCGCGCCGGTGGGAGTGTCACCGGCTCGCCCTCGATGCGCTGCACGTTCCTCCGCGCGACCATGGCCTGGCCACCCTTGTAAAGAACCCTTCCGTCTTCAGCGGTCGCCGTCATCGCCCCGGTCGAGCCGATTCGCGCGTACGAGGTGCCGTAGAGGGAGATGTTCACGCGCACCGTTGCCGGCACGGCGGCGAGCGGCGCTGCGCGCGCGGGCTCGGACAGCGCCGCTGTGGAGGCCGCGATGATGACGCAGGCCGCGAGGTGGCCGAGGAGCGTGCGCCGCATCACGGCACCCCTCGATACACCTCCGGCTTGAGCACGCCGATGAACGGCAGGTTGCGGTATCGCTCGGCGTAGTCAAGGCCGTATCCCACGACGAACTTGTCGGGGATCTCGAACCCTCGATAGTCGATCTGGATCGGCACGATGCGACGCGCGGGCTTGTCCAGCAGCGTGCAGAGCCGGACCGACCGGGGCTGCTTCGAGCGGAGGTGCTCGATCACATACGAGAGCGTGTGGCCGGTGTCGAGAATGTCTTCGACGACGACGACCTCACGCCCCTCGATCGGCTTCGCCAGGTCCTTCAGGATCCGCACGTTACCGCTCGACTCGGTCGCCTCGCCATACGACGAGACCTCGAGGAAGTCGAGCGCGAGCGGGATCGGCATCTGGCGCATGAGGTCGGCGAGGAACGGCAGCGCTCCTTTGAGGATGCTCACGAGCACGAGGTCCTTGCCGCGATAGTCGTCGGCGATCGCCGTGCCGAGCTCGCGCACCTTCGCGGCGATCGCCTGCTCGTCGATGAGCACTTCGGCGATGTCGTCGGCGGGCGAAGCAACGCGTAGGACCGTCATCGGTGTTCGATTGTCTCATTCGGCATGCCACGACTCGCGCTGCGGGTCGTTCTTTAGCGCCTGATGCGTATCAGTGCGAAGGCGCCGACCGCAAGCAGGGCGAGGACGGCTCCGCCGACGAGCAACGCGGTGTTGCCGGCGCCGTCGCTGGCGGCCGGAGCAGGCGCCTGCTCACTCGGTACCGCGAGCGCGACGCTCGGCGGTGGCGTGAGGCTCGGCGCGGCGTTCGTCGGCGCGACGCTCGGCGTCGGCGACGGGCTCGCGCTCTGCGTCGGCGCGACGGTCGGCGGCGGAGTAGGAATCGGTGTCGGTGCGAGGGTGGGGATCGGCGTCGGTGCGATGGTCGGTCGCGGAGTCGGCACCGGCGTTGGTGGCTGCGTCGGCGGCGCGGTCGCCGCAGCGCGCACGATGACCGTACCCATCATCGCAGCGCCGTGAATGCCGCAGTCGTAAGGGAACGTGCCGGCACCGGAGAAGGCCAGCGAGCCGCTCTGTCCCTGCGTGAGCACTGCGGTGGTCCCGACGCCGCTCACTCGTGCGCTGTGCGCCGCTGCGTCGCGGTTGGTCCACGTGACCGTGTCCCCTGCGGTGATCGTCACGCTCTGCGGCTCGAATTTGAATCCCACGATGTCGACCGGCCGGACCGCGGCCGACGCGCTGGTGGCCATCGCTACGAACAGGAGCGCGCCCGCGGCCATCGCGAAGCGCGCCGCTCTCATCGCCGGCGGAGCAGCGCGCTGCCGCGTGCGAGCAGATAGACGAGGAGCGCCCCGATACCGGCGAAGACGGCAGCGCGGCTGGCGTCCACGCTCGTGCTGGTCGTGTCAGCCGGTAGAACCGGCGCCTCGTCGGCGCCGCGCACGACGACGCCCGGGCTCGGGATCGGTGTTGGCGTCGGCGGCACGAATGTCGGCGCGCCACCGACGACGACGGGGATCGGCCCGTCGGCGGGGTTCACCGTGATGCTCCCCGACATGCTCTGGCCATGCAGCGCACACATGTACTTGTACGTGCCGACCGCGATGAACCGCAGCGACGAGCTCTGACCCAGTCCGAAGTTCTCGGTCTGGCCGAGGCCCGTCAGGAAGACGACGTTGTGCATCGCGCTGTCGCGGTTCGTCCACGTGACGGTGTCCCCGGCGGTGATGGTCAACGTGTCGGGCAGGAATCTCGTCTGGGCCATGTCAATGTTGAACGTCGCCGCGGACGCCCGCGACGCGAGTGCGAAGAAGAGCAGCGCGCACGCGAAGGCGGCGAAGCGGGCCGCTCTCATCCTCACACACGTACGATACCGGCGTGCCCGTCGCCTCGCCTCCGTTCGCCGCGCTCGCGGCCGAGGCGGCCCGGCTTGGACTCGTGCTGTCGTCCGAGCAGATCGCGCTCTGCGAGCGCCTCGCGAACGAGCTCATCGCACGCAATACGACCGTGAACCTCACGGCGATCATCGAGCCGGTGGACATCGCTCGAAAACACTTCCTCGACTCCTTCACCGCGTATGCCGTCCGTCGCTGGAGCGGCCGCGAGCGCGTCATCGACGTGGGAAGCGGCGCTGGCTTCCCCGGTCTCGCGCTGCGCATCGCACTCCCAAAGATCCGCGTGACGCTGGTCGAATCGGTGGGCAAGAAGGTGCGCTTCCTCGAGGACGTGTGCGCGCTCCTTGGCCTCAGCGACGTCGAGATTCGCAACGAGCGCGCCGAGGTGCTGGCGCGCGACCGGCGCGATCAGTACGACGTCGGAACCGCCCGCGCCGTGGGGAGTCTTGGGCATTGCAGCGAGTACCTCCTTCCGTTCCTGCGCCTCGGCGGCGATGCGATCGTGTGGAAAGGGCGGGTCGACGCGGAGTTGCCGGGCGCGCAGAAGGCTTGTGCGGCGCTGGGTGGCGAGATCGCGTCGATCGTGCCGACGGCCTCGCTCGGTGTCGGCGATGTGCTGCCGGGTCGCAACCTCATCGTCGTGCGCAAGATCCGCGCGACGCCCCCGCGCTATCCGCGCACGTCGGCAGAGGCGCGCCGCCGCCCGTGGTGATCGTGCCGTCGGTCGACGTGCGTGCTGGACGCGTCGCGTATCGCGGCGGCGTGGGCGCGGACATCTCGCCGAGCGACCTCGCGGTGCGTTACGTCGGCGAGGGCGCGGACGAATTGCATCTTGTCGATCTGGATGGCGCGGAACGTGGCGACTACGTGAACGCCACGATGCTGTCGGAGATCGCGCGAGCTGCCGGCGTCCCGTGTCGCCTGGCCGGTGGCATCTCGTCGCTCGCGAAGGCCGAGGACGCGATCGCATCCGGCTTCGCGGGCGTCCTCTTCTCGAGTGCGGTGTTCGGCGACGAAACGCTGCTGCGCCGCATCGCGCGACTTGGCGATCGCGCCATCGTGGAGATCGAGGCGGCGGATGGGGCGCTCGCGCCGCGCGGCGGCGACGCGGAACTGGTGCGGCGCGCCGCGGGCCGAGATGCCGCCGAGGCCGCGGAGATCGCCACGCTGCGCGGCATCCGTGAGCTCTATGTCGTGGACACGAGCGCGGACGGCCGGCTCGGCGGGCCGCCGCTCGTCCTCATGGAGCGCCTGCGGGCGAAGACGGGGCCCGAGGTCCGCTTCCACACGGGGGGCGGCGTGCGGGATGTCGACGACGTGCGCGCGCTCGCGCGCTGGGGCGCCGCATCGGTCGTCATCGGGCGAGCGTTCCTCGATCGTCGTTTCACGCTCGCTGAGGCGAAGGCCTCATGCGCGTAGGTCTTCTCTCCGACATCCACGCCAACCTCGTCGCGCTCGAAGCGGTACTCGCGGCGCTCGGGAAGGTCGATGCGCTTTGGGTCACCGGCGATACCGTGGGATACGG
>DATEZK010000432.1:0-3568 GCA_035255665.1 Candidatus Limnocylindria bacterium | reverse complement strand
TGTGGATGACAACGCCGTCTGGTTTCAGGACACGACGTTCTTGGCGCGCGATCTCGGCCTTGATCGGTTCGTCGTCCCGCTGACGCGGGTACGCCTCGCGGAACTCCGGCGAACCGAAGAGTCGGCTGTCCTGCACGCCGTCGAATGACGCGGGAGCGAGGAAGTCCAGCGCGCCGCGCTTGCCGAGATCGACGCGGTGGTGCTCGAAGCGCTCGTCATCGAGATCGCCACCGTCAAGGGCGACCGGCTCCGCGCTGAGCTCGAGCAACAGCCGCGCGAACCACGGCTCGAACATCGCGGTCCGCTTTCCCGTCGTGGGCGAGCGGCTCGAGTTCGAACCCGATGCGATGTCGAGGATCCGCTTGCCCCTGACGCGCGTCAGCGATCCAAATGCGCGCTGCAGCCGGCCGATGAATTCCTCGAGGATCGACGCGAGCTCGGGCTCGCGCGCCACCTTGCGCCCGAGCTCGTGAAGCTCATCCAGCTGTTCGATCGCGCGCGCGAGCAGCGCGCGTTCGGTGCGCGTTCGCGCCGAGGACGCGACACGATCGAGGAAAGTGACCGCTACCGTCGGCGCCTGACCTGCGCGGCGACTTCCGACTGCGGCTTGCTCGCGCTTTTCTTCGTCTCGGCCTTCGCAGGACTGCCGGTGAAGCTGACCGTGAGCCGGCAGAGTCCGATGTCGATCACCTCACCGAAGGCGATGCGGCGCGGCGCGTTCAGTCGCGTACCGTCCACCCATGTCCCACCCATGCTCCCGAGGTCGCTGAGCCAATAGCCACCCTGGCGATACGCGATGCGCGCGTGGCGGCGCGAGACGGAGAGATCGTCGAGGCGGATCGTGTTCTCCTGGCCGCGGCCCAGAGTCGCGCTCGTCTTCGCGACGGTGAACGTCGTCGGCGGCGTGCCGAGCGTGAGGAGGAGCGCATCGCCGACCCGACCGCCGACCGGCGCAGGCACGTCGGCGGCCTCTTCGGTCGCGGGTGGAAGGAGTGTCGGGGCCGCAGGAGGGGCGGAGGCTGCCGCTGGCTCGGGGATCGGGAATAGCACTGTCGCTTCGGGCTCATCGGCCGTGACCGGAGTTTCTGCGTCAGGCTCATCGACGTGGACCGGAGCCTCCGCGACGGCCTCGAGGGCGGCGCGGACCTCCGCCAGGTCGTCTTCATGGAGGGGGGCTGCCTCTCGGGACGGCGCCGCTTCAACAGGAGGCGACTCCGCAAGGGACGGCGCAGGTTCAACAGGAGGCGACTCCGCACGAGACGTTTCCGCCGGTGGCGCTTCCACCACACGCGGAGGTGGCCGGTCCGCCGTCGGCTCGCCGACGCTCTCCGCGGGTCGCGGCCGCGGCTCGAAGAGGCGCTTGAGCTTCGCGAAGAGGTCGTTCACTTCGTCGGCACCTTCTCAGTCGCGCGCGCCAGCACATCGATCGTCCCATCGACACCGCGGAAACGATCCACGGTCTCCGGCCTCTCGCCGCCGATCTCCGACCCAGCGGTGAGGCGGTACATCTCCGCGGCGCCCTGGAAGATCAGCGGCGTAAGGCCGACATCCTCGAACGTGCGCGCGATCTCCTCCATCTCGGCGACCCACCGGTGCGCCTTGCCGGGCATCGCGGGCACCGCATCGCCCATGCGCTTCGCCTGAGCGGCCTGACTGTCGCGAAGCTCGGAGACGAGCGTGTCGTACACACCGAGCTTGCGCGCCGCGACGAGCAGCTCCGTCGCGATCGCGGTGGTGCCCTTCGTGAGCGCGGCGTAGCACATCTTCACCGCCGAGGCCTCACCCACTTCGCCTCCGAGGAGCCGAACGTCGAGACCCGCGTCGCCGAGGGCGCCGAAGCGCGCGCGGTCCGGCCCCGATGCGTAGAAGCGCGGACTGGGCGCATCGCGCGGCGGACCGCCGACGATGCCCGCGTCAACGAATCCGCTCCCGGTCGGCGCGATGACGGCGGCGACCTCGCGCGCGGTGCGCGGCGCGATCGCGTTGCAGTCCACGTACACGACACGCGCCCCGGTCGCGCCCAGCGCGGACGCGACGTCGCGGGCGACCGCGACAGCCTGCGCGGGTGGGACGATCGACAGAACGAGCTCGGATTCGCGCACCAGTGCGTCGAGGGTCGGGACCTCCGTGAATCCGGCAGAGCGCGCGAGCGCGCGCGTGCGGTCGGAGCGACCTGCGACGCAGGTCACGACGCGCACGCCCCCTTCGACCAGCAGTGCGCCGACGGCCTGACCCATGTCGCCGGGACTGATGAGTCCGATCGTTCTCATCACCTGAATCCTAGGCGCTCAGCGCGCGTCGACGACACCGATCCGCGGGCAGAGCGACGAGAGCACGCACTGCGAGCAGTACGGCCCGCGTGCGACGCACACCTCACGGCCGTGACGGATGAGATGCATGTGTAACGCATACATCTCTGCGGGTGGCACGGCCGCCTGCAGCACTTCCTGCGCGACGACGGCATCGGCGCGCTCATCGACGAGGCCAAGACGTCGCGCGACGCGGTACACGTGCGTATCGACCGGGAAGAACGGACGCCCGAGCGAGAAGAGCAGCACGCAGGCCGCGGTCTTTGGTCCGACGCCCGTGAGAGAAACGAGCAGCTCCCACAAAGGCTTGGAGCGCATGCCGACGAGTGCGTGGTCATCGAGCGCGATCCCGCGGTCGCGCAGCTCTCGGAGTATTCCGCGGATGCGCACCGCCTTCGTGGGGCCGAGTCCGCCGCGGTAGATCGCCTTCGCGAGCGCCGGCAGCGGTGCGTCAGCCACCTCATCCCAGGATGGGAAGCGCGACCGCAGATCCGCGTACGCGCGGTCGCGATTCGTGTCGCTGGTGTGCTGCGAGAGGACGGTGAGGATGAGCTCGTCGAGCGGCGGCAGGCGGCGCGGCGCCGGCGGCGCGCCATACACCTTGCGCAGTCGGAGCGCGATGGCACGCAGACGTCGCCGCACTTGACGAGTATCGGGAAAGCTGTAACTCGGCGACAAAGCGAGCGGGCAACCGACATCCGATTCAGTAACGGCGGCGGCGTAACCTCTTAGCGCAATTGGTAGAGCGCAGGTAAACACATCGCTGCGCACAGGGGGAATCGAATGAACCGCTCATTCCTCGCGCGGCCAGTGGCCGCACTCATCGTCCTCGCACTCGCGATCTCGGCTTGTGGTCCAAGCCCGCGCGCCACGGGAAGCATTGGCGGCACGGTAAGCGTGCTTGCCACGTGGGGCGGCGCCGAGCAGGAGTCCTTCCTCGCGATGGTGAAGCCGTTCGAGGACAAGACCGGCGTGAAAGTGCAGTACGAGGGCACGCGTGACCTGAACGCAATCCTCACGACGCGCGTGCAAGGTGGAAATCCACCGGACGTCGCGGGCCTGCCCGGCCCGGGGCAGATGGCGCAGTTCGCCAAGCAGGGCAAGCTCATCGACCTCGGCAACGTCCTCGACATGGGCGCCATGCGTGACGAATACCCCGAGTCGTTCTTGAAGCTGGCGCAGGTCGATGGCAAACAGGTCGGGATCTTCATCAAAGCGGCCCTCAAGGGACCGATCTGGTACAACCCGAAGCAGTTCAC
>DATEZK010000431.1:0-2066 GCA_035255665.1 Candidatus Limnocylindria bacterium | reverse complement strand
GAAGAACGACGTCCCGAAGGTCTCGAAGAAGTTCGGCTCCTTGATCCCGGCGCCTGCGCTGGCCCGGAGGGTGGTCGCGTCCACGCCATCTCGAGCGCGCATCGCCACCGCGGCCCGGGGGACGAACTTCGTTCCGAAGCTGTCGTTGTGCTCCACCCGTCCGCCGAGCGTGACGTACACGCGGTCGCCGAACACCACGCGGTCCTGCGCGTAGAAGCCCACGTTGGTGCGCGTCGGCGCGAGAAGCTCATCCGCGCGCGAGCCGAGCTCGCCCGTTTCGTGCTCGACGTCCGCGCCGCCGCTCAGCAGGTTCCGTGTTCCGGCCTGGATCTCGGCCTGGTACCCGAGCGAGTAGCGGGCGGTGTCGTTCTGGAACCCGAGGGGATCGGGGAAGTCGGAGAGCTCGAAAAAGCCGACCACATCTCGTGCCGATCGACGCGAAGTTCCCGAACGAGACCTATACGCAGATCGCCGCCGCAACGGACGAAGCGGATCGCGTTCGCCGTCGCCGTGCGTTCCTCCAGCAGGTGCGCCGGCATATCGACGCCGTCGCTCGTTACGTGTCTCCGCAGGACTCAACGATCGATTACAGCTTCATGTACCTCCCGTCCGAGGCGATCTACTACGAGGTCATGACGCGTGAGGCCGCCGACGGCGAGATCGATCTCGGCGCGTACTGTCAGGAGCGTCACGTGATCCCAGCGTCGCCGAACACGCTTCTCGCGTATCTCCAGGTGGTCACGCTCGGTATTCGGGGTCTTGCGATGCAAGAGCGGACGCGCGAGCTTCAGCAGAGCATCGCGCAGGTCCGTCGCGAGTTCGAGCGCTTCGTCGGGTTGCATGACCAGCTCGGAGTGCATCTCGATCACGCGATGAAGAAGTTCGACGAGACCGAGCGCGCTCTCGCACGCGCGTCCGGCGCGATCGAAGGTCTGGCCCAGGTCCCGCTCGCGGCGGGTGGGGAGCAGGCCGTGCTGCCGCTCAGCGTGGAAGAGGACTAGCGATCCGGCGCCCCCTCGCGCTCATCGCCGGCGTGAGCGCGCTCATTGCGATCGGCGCGGTCCTCTTCATCGATCCGGACGTTCCTCTTGCCGTAGGGCTCGTCATCGCCGCCGTCGCGGTGTGCTCCGGAGCGACCGTGGCCGCGCTACTCGTGTCGCTGCCCCTTGGCGAGCCGCGTCGAGGGCGGCGCGTCGTGGCGCCCGCGCTCCGGCGCGGCATCGAGGTGACCGCGATCGTTGGTTTGCTGCTGCTCCTGCGCGTCGTGGACGGCCTAACGGTGATCACGGGCGGATTCATCGTCCTCGGCTTTATGGTCGCCGAGGTCATCCTGTCGGCGCGTCCAAGGCGGGCTTCGCGCTAACCTCGCTCCGATGACCGTCAAGACCGCTATCGATTGGTTCGGCGACGACGTGAGCGCGGAGCAGGCGGAACGCTTCGCCGCGCTCTATGACCTCGACACGCCGCACGGCCCAGATCCCGCGATTGACTGGTTTCGCGCGATCGCGCGGCGCACCGGCGGTCCGATCCTCGAGCTTGGCTGCGGTACCGGCCGTGTCGCGATACCGCTCGCTCAGGACGGACATGACGTGGTCGGCCTCGATCGGTCCGAGGCGATGCTGTCGCGCGCGGAGCGCCACGGGCGGCGCGAAGGTGTGAGCCTTCGGCTGGTCGAAGGCGACATCCGTTCGTTCTCGTTCTCGGAGTCGTTCCCGCTGATCGCGATCGCGTTCAACACCTTTCTCATGCTGACGCCGCAGGAGCGATGGGGCTGTCTCGCGCGCGTTCGCGAGCACCTCGCGCCCACCGGCCTCCTCGCGATCGACTGCTTCCAGCCCGACCCAGAACGCATCGTCGGCCACGACAACACCGTCCGTGAGGAGTGGACGCGTCACGATCCGGAGAGCGGCCGTGCGGTCACCAAGTTCTCCAGCTCGCGCGCGAACGTGGACCAGGTCGATTTCCGGTGGTGGTTCGACGAGCTGGACGACGAAGGCCACATCACGCGCTGGCAGCGCGCCACGACGCTGCATTACCTGTATCGACGCGAAGCCGAGCTTCTGTTC
>DATEZK010000430.1:0-3731 GCA_035255665.1 Candidatus Limnocylindria bacterium | reverse complement strand
GTGACCGTGAATCTGCTGCCGCGGTCGATGCCCGCGCTCTCGGCTGAGATGTGACCGCCCTGTCCTTCGACGATCTGCATGCAGACCGCGAGACCGAGGCCCTCGCCCTGCGTCTTGTCGGCGAGACGTGGAGCGCGGAAGCCACGCTGGAAGACATGCTCGATCTCGTCGGACGACATGCCGGCGCCTTCGTCCTGCACGGTGAATTTCACCTCGTCGTCGCCCGGGATGATCTGCAGCGTGATCGCGCCCGTCTCCGCCGAATACTTCGCCGCGTTCCGGAGCAGGTTGTCAAAGACCTGGGCGAGTCGGACCGGGTCGATGCGCGCGAGCGCCGGCTGATCCGGCTTCACCAGCCACGCGTCGCGGCCGGTGAGCGCGCGCAGCCGGCCCACCGCCTCGGTCGCGACCTTCACGACGTCCGCGGTGTCCTTCTCGAGCGCCGTGCGCCCGAGGAGGTCGGAGATGATGCGGTCGAGGCGCGTGAGCTGGTCCTGTACGGCGCCGAGGTTGCGCGAGATGAGCGTCGCGTATCCGTGGACCGAGGTCAGCGGATTGCGCAGCTCGTGCGCCGCCATCGCGACAGCATCCTCGCGCGCCTGCAACACGACACCGAGTCGCTCGGACTCGACGCGCAGCTGCCGGGCATCGGCACGGTCGTGATCGCGCTCGCGGATCAGATCCGCGATCCCGCCAGCGACGTGCGCGAGGCGCTTGACCAGAGCGAACTCGGGCTCGGTGAGCACGCGGTCGCTCGACATTGCGATGAGGCCGCGGCCCTGGCCGGCGGTGACGACGATCGCGGAGCGCGCGTCAAGCTTCGCGAGGACCGGTCGCGACCAGTGCGTGTTCTTGCCGACCAGGAGGGCAGCGGCGCCGCCTCCGCGCGCGAGTTCGACCGCCGCGTCAACTGGTAGATCGCCGGTGAGGAGGACGCCGTCCGCGAGACGGACGATCGCAGCACGACCCGCGACCGCCGCGGCTGCGACGGTCAGGGACGCGAGCGTCCCGGCCTCGGTCGCCTCGCGCGGCGTCTCGGCCAAGGCATCGAGCGCGTGCGCCGCGGCGTCGCGCAGCCGCTCGGCGAACTCGGCGCGCTCGTGCGATGCGACGAGTGGCGCGACATCGGCGATGAGGTCGTGCGCGATGGTCTCGAGCTGCGGACCGTCGGCGATGTCCGAGGGAAGGATGACCCCGATGTACCGCGGCTCGTGCGTCGGCAGCCGCTCGACGAAGCCTTGCTTGCCTGCCAGCGACTCCTTCAGCGCCTGCTCATCGCTGCCGATCCGGACGTGCACGGCACCGAGGGCGAGGATCTGCGTGCGCAGTACGTCGAGCAGCGCCGTGCTGCCTCGCGCCTCCGCGAACGCGCGCAGCGCGTGCCCGTGCCGGCGCATCCGTTCGCGGTCCGCGGTGGCGCGTACGGCGCTGTAGACAAGCTCCGCGCTGATGAGGCCGATCGCGATGAGCGCCTGCACGACCCAGAGCGACGTCGCCGGGGCCTCGCCGATGCGCACGCCCAGAGTGACGTCGTAAGCGAGGATCGAGGCGGCCGTGGCGCCGAACACCCCGAGCGGGCCGCGCCAGAGCGCGGTGTTCGCGATGGCGAAGCCGTAGAGGATCCAGGTCGGGGCGTCGAGCGGGAGGGCGAAGACGATCGCCGTCGCCGCGACCACATCGAGCACGCTGCCGGCGATGGACCGAGCCAGTGGCAGGCGGCCCTGCCTGCCGTAGCGGAGAACGACCGCCCCTGCGAGGTACATCGGGATCGTGGCCGCCGCCAGCGCGTTGGCGCGGTCTCCGGCCAGCAGGACGAGCGTCGTGGCGAGCGCGGCCGCCGCGAGGCGCAGGCGCAGCGCAGCACGCTCGTTGTCGAGCGCGAACGCCACTTCCCCACGCATGCCCATGTAACGCACTGCCTAGCGAGCACAGTACGTGGAAAAGTCTCTACCAAACGTTCGTTTGGGCGGGTACCATGACCCGAATGGCGAGCATGCAGCGGGCGACGGCGGGGATGCAGCGGGCTGTCGTGGTCGGCGGCTGGCGAACTCCATTCGTAAAAGCGGGCACTGACTTCGCCGACCTCGACGTCCTCGACCTCGCGAAAGTTGCGACCGCAGAGACACTGGCCCGTACAGAAACCGCGGCGCGGGACGTCGATGAGGTCGTCTACGGCAACGTTTCGCGACCGGTCGCCTATCACAACCTCGCGCGCGAGATCGTGTTGGCACTTGGTCTTCCGACCAACATCTATGCCGCGAGCGTGGGCATGGCCTGCGCGTCCGCGTGCGTCGCGATCACGACCGCAGCCGATCACATCGCGGTCGGCACCGCGACCTCAGCGCTCGCCGGCGGCGCGGAGAGCCTCTCGAACATCCCGATCACGTATTCACCGAAGCTTGCGCGCGCTCTGGTGGGCGCGTCGCAGGCGAAGACGCTGCCGCAGAAGGCGGGAAGCTTCGCCGACGTGCGTCTCGCCGACCTCGCACCGGTCGCGCCCGGCATCCGCGAGACGAGCACCGGCCTCACGATGGGCCAGTCCGCGGAATCGATGGCCTCGATCAACGCCATCCCGCGCGATGCGCAGGATCGTTGGGCGCTGCGCAGCCACGAGAACGCGGCGCGCGGCTGGACCGACGGCCGACTCGGGCAAGAGGTCACCCCGCTGTACCGGAACGGCAAGTCGGTGACGAAGGACGGCCACATCCGGAGCGACACGACCATCGAGAAGCTCGGCACGCTGCGACCGGTCTTCGACCGCGCGCACGGCACGATCACCGCGGGCAACGCGAGCCCGCTCACGGACGGCGCCGCGACCGTCCTGCTCATGTCGGAGGAGCGCGCGCGGGCCGAGGGCCGCACCGGCCTGGTCGCGATCCGCTCCTACGCGTACGCCGCGGTCGATCCGGCCGACCAGCTGCTCATCGCGCCGGCCTACGCGATCCCGCTCGCGCTGCAGCGCGCGGGGCTCTCGCTCTCGGACATCAGCCTGATCGAGATGCACGAAGCGTTCGCCGCGCAGGTCCTCTCGACCTTCCATGTGCTCGAGAAGAACGGCCACGGTCGCGTCGACGAGGAGATCGTCAACGTCATGGGCGGCTCGATCGCGCTCGGGCATCCGTTCGGCGCGACCGGCGCACGCCTCATCACGACGCTCGCGAACGAGATGCGGCGCCGCGGCGTGCAGTTCGGTCTCGCGAGCGCGTGCGCCGCGGGCGGTAACGGCGCCGCCATCGTGCTCGAGCTGCTGCAGTGACCGTGCTCGAGCTCCTGCCGTGAGCCGCATGTTCCCGGCGGCACCCACGACGAGCGCGTCGGACGCGACGGAACGCATCACTCCCCCGCAGTTCGACGTCACGTCGATCAAGCCCGCCGGCGCGCGCTACGAGAACGACGATATTGGCCGCATCGTCATCGACCGACCGACCGACAGCGTCAACGCGATCGATCTGCCGATGATCGCCGCACTGCGCAACGCGATCGACGACGCGCGCGCGTCGCGGCCGCGCGGCCTCGTGGTCATGAGCGCGAAGCCCGACCAGTTCGTGGCCGGAGCGGACCTCGCGATGCTCGGGCGCTGGCCGTCCGCGGCCGACATCACCCGGGCCAGCCATGAGATCCAGGGGATCTTCAACGATCTCGCGGCCCTCCCCTTCCCCACCGTCGCCGCGATCAACGGCAGCGCGCTGGGCGGCGGGTACGAGCTCGCGCTCGCATGTGACTGGCGCATC
>DATEZK010000429.1:0-5233 GCA_035255665.1 Candidatus Limnocylindria bacterium | reverse complement strand
GTCGTACGAGGGCAGCAGCACGCGGTCGGCGAGTGCCGCGAGCGCGCGACCGCGATCATCCGCCGCCACCGGAGCGTCGACGAGCACGAGCTCCGCGAGCGACATCGCTGCCCGGACCGTGGATTCCGCGAGCGCGCGCGTGGGAGCGACCGGCGCGCCGCCGATCACGCGCAGACCCGCGCTCTCGGTGGCCACGACCGCGAGGTGCTCGGCCGTGAGCTCATCGGTGAGGCCCTCGAGCTCCGCCCAGGTGCGCGGCACGCAGTCCAACCACCACCCGAGCGCGCCCGTTCCGGTCGCATCGACGGCCGCGACGGTGAGTCGAGACGCGAGCCGTCGCGCGAGATTCGCGGCGAGCAGGCTCCGGCCGACGCCGCCGCGCGCCCCGGTCACGACGACGAGTCGCGTCGCGCGGCGCGGCGTCCGCGGAATGGCCGCGACGACGAGCGGTCCAAGCGCAGCGGGCTCGCAGGTCGCCGCGATCGACGACGCGTCGTACCCAAGGGCGGCGGCGAGCGCGCGCTCCGACTCGCCCGCGACCGCCACACGTGGGATGCCGGACTCGATGGCCGCGGCGACGGCGCACGCCGCGCTGTCGCGCAGATCCACGAGCACGAGGTCGGGCCTGCCCGCGTCACATGGATCGAGCCCAAGCGTGGCCGCGGCGGCGCGCAGGTCGTCGCCTCCGCAGATCGCGGCGCGCGGACTCACGCGCTCCCTCGCGTCAGCGCGTGGAGCGCAGAAGCGGCACGAGCAGGAGTCCGCCGCCGCGCGCGATCGCGATCGCGCTCGCCCCTTCTTCATCGAGCTCGAGCACGAGGCCACGCTCGTCCGTCGCCACGACGCGCGCGGCATACGCGACGGGCACCGCGTACGCGCGCTCTCCCTGGCGAACGGCGAGCACGTCGATCAGGTCGCCGGCGCCGACGCGCGGCACGGGAGCCGCGAGCCAAGCGGCGGGCAGGGTCATCGCCCACGTAGAAGGCGTGAGCGACTCCGCGAGCGACGGCGGTGACGACGGTGCGGCGGCACCGCTCATCTCCGCGCCAAGTGCCCCAACGGTGAGGAGCGCCGACGCGGTGCCGAGCGCGATCCGGCGCATGGGAAGCCGGCGGCGCGATGCCGTCAGCGCGGGGAGCATGAGTCCACCGGTAGTGCCGCCCGATGCTGGCGACCGGCATGGCTGAGCTCGATCTCGATGGTGTCGCCGACGCAGCGCGCCTCCACAGCGCCGTCAAACCTTGCGCCGTTGCGCGCCGCGGCCTCGGACGCGGCGGCGCGCGCGGCCTCGCTCGTCGCGGGGTGCGCGAGCACTCCGGCGACATCCACTGTCGGACGCGGAACATCGAACGCGTGGAGACGCAGCGATTCCAAATGCGCGATGTACGCGTCCGCGATGGCCGCGGCCGTCGCTTCGACCGCCGCCTCTCCGGCGCTCAACGTCTGCGCGTTCGCCAGCACGCGGTCCTGCACGGCGCGCAGGCCGACGATCGCGAGCGCGCCGATGCCGATGATGAGCGCGGCGATCAGCAGCGCCTGACCATGCTCGCCCCTCACGGCGTCCACTCGATCCGCCGCGACGCGCTGGCTGTCACGACGAAGCGCGGCAGCCCGACGAATCCGAGCGGGACCGGCAGCGAATAGCTCGCGCGCACCGTGAGCAGCGACCCGCGCGGGTCACTGTTGCGCGGAGGCTCGGCCTGCGATGGATCGATCGCGCTCGTCACGCGGTCGGGCGCGAGCGGCGCGACCGTCGCGGCAAGCGTGCCGCGGATCTGTTCGTCGTCGTTCGTGAGCGCACCGGCGCGTGCGGCCTCGGCCGTCGCGTGCTGCAGCGCGAGCCGCGCGACACCGAGCTCCGCGACCAACACCATCGCGAGTGCGACGACGAGGAGGGTCGGAAGGACCAGCGCGAACTCGACGATGGCTTGCCCGCGCTCGCTGATCGTCATTCGGTCAGTGGCGGCCAGGGCAGCGCGCGGCGCAGCGTTCGGCGAAAGAGGGCGCTGATGCCACCCAGAAGGACCACGCCGCAAAGGCCGGCAAGCAACGGCTGCGCATGACCATCAACGATCTGCGCGACCACATCGGATGCGGCACGGAGCGCATAGCCGCGCTCATCCGGCGGCAGTGCGCGCGACTTGATCGTCGCCATCGTGAGGTCGAGGGCCTGTTCGCTCTTGAGGATGCCGCCGTGGCCCTCCAGCTCGCCGAGCGATGTCGGCAACAGGACGCGTGAGTCAACGCCGGGATCGCGTGCGTCGGCAGAACTGACGACCGCGTCCATCGCGAGCCGCAGATCGAGCCGGATCACACCAGTCGGCGGTCCGATCGCGCGGATACGCGCAAGATCACGCACGGCCGCGCCTTCGGGGTCGTGCAGGTCCGCGGAGACCGCGACCTCACGCGCATCCGCACGCGCCGGTCCACTGAGCGTGAGCGCCGCGCGCGCGACGCGCGCGGCATGGGAGCCGTCGTGCGGGGCAGACCACGCGACATAGGTCGTCACGCCGTCGCTCGCGGAGAGACCGAGCGCGAACGCGCGATCGGCAACGACGCCGCCCATCGAATGGGTCACGATGTGCACGCCGTCGTATCCGGTGGACGCCGACCGGATGCTGTCGCGCAGACGCTCCGCGTTCGCATCGACCTCGCCGAGCGTGTCGTATGTGCCGAGGTCCTGGCCGAACCGAACGACGTCGTATCCACCCTCTTTCGCGAGCCGCTCGCGAAACGCCTTGAAGGTGTCGTCATCCGAGGCGGAGCCGAGACCCCCGACGAGCACGATGAGCTCTCTCCTCGCGCCGGCGACCGAGCCGAGCGCGACCGACGGCAGCGGAGCAGGCGGTGCGGTCACCGCTGCACGGAGCACCGTGATCGGCGGACGGAGGGGAGGACCCGCGTCCACGGGGCGGAGTGGCGGGTCCTCGTCCGCCAATGCAACGAGCGCCAGGGCCGGTAGGAGGGCCACTCCCAGAAAGGTCGCGGCGATCAGCGCTCGCACACGCATCGCGACGCATCTCAGCAGTGGATGCGGCGGTGGCGAAGAGGAGCGGCGACCGGTACGGCGGTACTAACGAGTCCGCGCTCGTCTTAGGTCAGGCCCGAGCCTTCGCGACCTCAGCCGCCTGTTCGCTCGCGGCTTTCTCTTCGCGGTCGTCGAGAGGTGTGAGCTTCTGCGGTCCGTGACGGCGCTCGAGCGCCCACGCGAGCAGACGATCAGCGAGCCACGGATTCTTCGGAAGGCAGGAACCGTGGCTATAGGTGCCGACGATGTGGTCCTGCACCGCGCCCTCGGTCTTGTCCTCGCCGTTGTTCCCGTTCCCAACGACGACCGTCCCCAGCGGCTTCGCCTTCGGTCCGAGATACGTGCGGCCGCTGTGGTTCTCGAAACCGACGAGCAGACCGTCGGGCGTTTCCGCCACGAGGTTGCCGACGAACCGCACCGTGCCCGCGCGCGTGCGGACATCGAGGACGCCGAGTCCGGGGATTGCCGGCGCGTTCTCCGGGATGTACTCGTGTCCAAGCAATTGGTAACCACCGCAGATCGTCAGCGCCGCCGCGCCGTTCGCGAGCGACCGCTTCAGCGCCTCGCCGTTGGGCCCCGCGAGATCGGCGCCCACGATGTCCTGACCCTGATCCTGCCCGCCGCCGAAGAACCAGAAGTCCGGCCAGTCGGCGTCGAAGTCCTGGCCCGCCGTGAACGCGCGCACCTCCACAGCGATGTCGCGCCAGCGCGCGCGCTGCGTCAACGCGAGCACGTTGCCGCGGTCACCGTAGATGCTCATGAGGTCCGGATAGAGGTGCGCGATCCGTAGATCCACAGATCAATCTTCCCAGAAGTTCGCGACGTGGCCGCGACGTGCCAGCTCGCCGCGCAGGGCGAGCATCGCCGTGTAGGTCGCGAGCACGACGACTTCCCCGCCCTCCGGCGCCGCGCCGATCGCCCGGTCGATCGCGCTTCCCCACTGGTCCACGACCTCCGTCCGCTCGCGCGCGACCCCCGCGTACTTCAGCCGGTTCGCGAGATCGCGGGAACGGATGCCGGTGACGACGGCGTGCTCGACGGTCGGCGCGAGCGACTCGAAGTCCGCGTCCCAGATCCAGGAGACGTCGCGGCTGTCGGCGTCGCGATCGTTCAGCGCCGCGAGGAGACGCGGCCGGCGACCGGTCTCCAGCAGAGCGCCGATCGCCGCGTTGAATCCCGCGGGGTTCTTCACCAGGATCAGGCGCAGCTCGCGCCCATCGACGGTCACTTCCTCGAGGCGGCCGAACGCCGGCCGGAAGTTGGCGATTGCGAGCGCAGCGGTCGGGAGCGCGATGTCCAGCGCGCGCGCGACGGCGAGCGCGGCGAGCGCGTTGTAGGCGTTGTACAGGCCGGCGATCGGCACGCGGACGGGGTCGAGCACGCTCGCAACCGCGGTGCGTATCTCGATCTCGCTCGAGACCGAGGTGAGCGCAACGCGCGCCGCAGAGATATCGCGCTCCGGCCGTGTCAGCCCGCACGAGGGGCACGACCAGTCGCCTTCATGGGCCAGGACGACGCGTTCGTACTGCAGCGCCGCACGACAGCGTGGGCAGCGCGTCGCATCGCTGATCGCTTGCGGCACCCGGCCACCGACCGTCGGATCGTCGACACCGAAGTAGAGGACCGGCCCACGGTGCCGCTGGCCGAGCCACGCCACGATCGGGTCGTCGGCGTTGAGTACGAGAGTGACGCGCGGATCGAGCTTCTCTATCGCGTCGCCGATGCGTCGCGCGAGCTGGTCGATCTCGAAGTACCGGTCGAGCTGATCGCGGAACAGATTCGTGACCAGCACGACGCGTGGACTGATGGCACCCAGCACGCGCGGCAGCGACGCCTCATCCACCTCGAACATGCCGATGTCGCCGGTCGGCTCCGCTTTCCAATTGCTGTCGGCGAGCAGCGCACCGGCGATCCCGCGCTCGAGGTTCGACCCGGAGCGATTGTGGATCGGCGCCCACCCCGTCGCCCGCACGATGTCGGAGAGCATCCGCGCGGTCGTGGTCTTCCCGTTGGTGCCCGAGACGAGCACCACTCCATGCGCAAGCTCGCTAGCCGCCGCGGCGATGAAGTCCGGATCGATCGTCAGCGCGATGAGTCCGGGCAACGCGGTGCCGCCGCGACCACTCAGCTGAAGGACGAAGCGCGCGAGCCTACCGGCTGTGTTGGCGATGAGAGCTAGGGGGTCGGGCACCCCGCGAAGCGTAC
>DATEZK010000428.1:0-2417 GCA_035255665.1 Candidatus Limnocylindria bacterium | reverse complement strand
GTCCTGTGGTCGCCGCTCCTCAAGCCGGCCGGACAGGCCGCGATCCTCGTCGCTGACATCTTCAGCGAGGAGCTCATCGGCACGAACCTCGCCGCCGCCGTCACACCCCAGCCGCGCATGGTCGAAGACGACGACAGCTTTGCCGGCATCCCGATGCGTGTCACGTACTGGCGGCCAGGTTGGGGCGACCAGCATCCCGCGATCATGATCGTGCCGGGTGCGGCGCCGCGCGGGAATGACGAGCCGATCCTGCGCGACTTCGGTCTCACGCTCGCCCGGGCCGGCTATCTCGTGATGCTGCCGGAGTTCCCGTTCCTCAAGGAAGGGCGCTTCGACAGCACGTCCGCGCGACAGATCGCCGCGGCATTCGCCCACGTCCGCGCCCTGCCGGACACGCGCGATCGGAACGTCGGCGCGTTCGGCGTGTCCGTCGGCGCGGGCTTGATGCTCGTCGCTGCCGCGCGCGAGCCGGCCCTCCGCGAGGCAGCGTTCCTCGCCGTGCTCGGCGGGTACTACGACATCGACACGTATCTCGCGAGTCTCGCGAGTCGGTCACAGCGGTCCGCAAGTGGGACGACCCCGTGGGAACCAAGTCAGGAGGTACAGGAGCGCCTTCCGCGGGCCGCACTCGATGTTGTCCCGGCGAGCGCCCGCGACGCCGTCCGAGCGGCGATCGAGCCCGCCTCCTACGAGGTCGCGCTCGGGCGCATCCGCGCGCTCCCGGCGGAGGCGCGGTCCGCCTACGACTCGGTGTCGCCGGAATCCGTGTGGAGCGAGATCCGACCGCCCATCTACTGGATCCACGATCCGCTCGACAGGTTCGAGCCGCTTGCCGAGGCGGAGGCCGCGCTCGCCGCGCCGCGACAGGGACGCATGCAGCTCGTCGTGCCGCGACTGGTCTCGCATGCCGCGCCCATCGGAGAAGAGGCCAAGGCGCAGGGACCCCTTTACGTCGCGGGCGAGCTGTGGCGACTCCTGACCTTCACCGTCGAGGTCTTGCGGGTCGCGGGCTGATCAGCGCGCGGCCGTGCTGCGCCCGGTGACCGCGGTCGTGCGCAGCTTGGGAAACTTCGCTCGAAGGTCCGCCGCGTGGACCTGGAACAGAACCTCAGGATCGGGCAGACCCGCGAGCGCGTACCGGCCGAGAGTCCGGAACGAAATCCCCGCGGCCTCGCCTCCCTTGAGCGCCTCGCGACTCGCCGACGACAGAAGGATCTGCCCGCCATGACCGGCGGAGCACACCCGAGCGGCGGTATGCACTGCGATGCCGACGTAGCCGGTCTCGGTGAGCGTCGTGCGACCGGTGTGGATACCGATGCGCACGCAGACCCCCTCAGCGTCGGGCCACGCTCGCTTCGCGAGCGACCGCTGTATCGCCACGGCCGCGTCGAGTGCGCGCGCGGGCTGACGGAAGACGGCGAAGAACTCATCCGCGCGCGCGTCGACCTCGTGTCCCCCGGCGCCGCGAACGCCTTTTCGGATCAGCGCCCTCACGTCACGCAGCACGGCCGCGTATCCATCACCCAGCCGCTGCGTGAGACCCGTCGAGCCTTCGATGTCGGTGAGAAGGAACGTCACCGTGCCGCGCGGCAGGATCGCGATGTCCCGTGCGCGCGCCTTGATCTCGTTCTGCTGGCGCTCCTTGCGCAGCTGTCCATCGAAGAAGCCGATCGGGACGATGCCGTACTTCTTGGCCGCCCTCAGCAGCCGCTGCCGCGCTCGTTCGCGGGTGACGTCGTCCGCGAACGCGGTCTGATCGAAGCGCGCAAGCGCGTTCCGCACATGCGACGCGTCGTGGATCGGCAGACGCCGGCGTCCTTGCGCGTCGACATAGGCGAAGGCGCTGTCGGGGAGGCGCGCGCGTGCACTGGCGGCAAGTTCTGGCAACGGTTCCTGGACCCCCTGAACACCGATGATATCGGCGCAGGCGCGCGCGGGACGCTAGGGAGACCAGGACGCGAGTCGCGTCAGCTTGCTTTGGAGAGTGTCCCCTTGGGATTGCCGTGAGGGACCGCGCGAGCAGCGGCCCGCGAGGTGACGACGGCGCGCTTTCGTGCGGCATGCTCGCGGGACCACGTCGATCGACGGACGCTATCGAAGCCACGGTTGAACGAGCCGATCGCGCAGAAGCCGGTGACGATCGTCCCGAGCGCGAGTCCGATGAGGAATGAGAGATCAAGCACTATCAGCCGCCAGCTCCTCTGAGATCTGCGCCTGGATGCGCTCGCGGTTCGCGCCGCCGTGGTTCTTGGAGACCTTTTCCTTCAACCGGGCGATCGTCTCCTGCGGCGTTCGCGTCGCTAATTCCCCAAGCTGGTTGCGCGGCCGTGTCGGCTTCGGCTTCCCATTGTTCATCACGGATGCGGTTCACCCCGCTTGCCGGTGACCGCGCGAACGATCGCGACGATCAGCGCCGC
>DATEZK010000427.1:0-4966 GCA_035255665.1 Candidatus Limnocylindria bacterium | reverse complement strand
GAACCCGAGTTCACCGAGCTCATTCGGCGGGCCCTTGAGCTTGAGGGATTCGAGATCACGATCGAGCGAGTCGCGCCGCTGCCGGACGTAAAGTGTGCCCTCGACTGCGCGACCTGGGATATCGTTCTTTCGGATCACAGCATGCCTGGCGTGTCATCGACGGACGTGCTGGAAGTGGTGCAAGCGCGCGCGCCACACGTGCCGCTCATCCTCGTGTCTGGTCACATCGGCGAGGAAGCCGCCGTCGAAGCGATGCGCGCGGGCGCCTATGACTACGTGCCGAAGGCCAGCCTGAAGCGCCTCGGAGTCGCGGTGCGGCGCTCGTTGAACGACGCCTCCGAGCGCGCGACCCTGCGGCAACGGGAGAAGGATCTTGAGACGCTGCACGAGGTTGCGTTTGCCGCGGGCCGGGCGCTCGACCCGACGCGACTCGCCGAGTTCGCGGTGCAGCGGGCACGCGATTTACTGAGTGCGGACGGCACCTGGCTGCACTGGCGGGACGATGTCCACGCCGAGCTGCGCCTGGTCGCGGCGAGCCAACGGGACAACCTCGCGATCGAGCCCTCGCTCGGTGAGCGTGTCGCTATTGCAGCGTTCGGTCGCCGCGACGTCGTGACCGTCGAGGACGCCATTTCCGTGCCGTTGTTCGTAGGCGAGCGGACCGTTGGGACGCTCTCTGCGGGCTCGACATCGCCGCGGCATTTCACGCCGCAAGAGGTCCGCGTGCTCGCGCTCCTTGGCGCCGAAGTCGGGCCAGCCCTGGAGGCCGGGCGCCTGCTCGCGGTGGCCCAGCGCGCGGCCAACTACGACGCCATCACCGGCCTACCCAATCGCGCGTCGTTCCTGCGCAAGCTCGGCGACCAGGTTCAAGACTCGGCCTCGAAGAGCACCACCTTCGCCGTGCTGTACGCAGACCTTGACCGATTTCGCGAGATCAACGATGCGTTCGGACACGACGGCGGCGACGCGGTGCTTCGCGAGCTTGGCGCGCGGATCGGCCGAACCGGGCCCGAAACCCTCGAGCGCGTCGCCCGGCTGGGCGTCGACGACTTCGCATTCATGCTGCCGGTCGGTAGCGATGAGCGGAAAGCGATTCGCGCGGCAGAGGACGGAATCCAGTTCTTGCGTGAGCCCTTCACCCTGAGCGAACAGCCCGTGCACCTGTCGGCGAGCATCGGGATCGCGGTCTTCCCAACGCACGGCTCGACCGCCGAGGAACTCCTCCGGCATGCCGAGGCGGCAATGTTCGCCGCGAAGCGGACCCAAACGAGATACGCCGTGTACGGCGACGCGTTCGACGTCAATAGCCAGCGCAAGATCGCGCTCCTACGGGATCTCCGGCGCGCGCTCGAAACGAGCCAGCTCACCCTGCATTACCAGCCCCAAGTCGACTTCCGCACGGGCCGGCTCGTGGGAGCCGAGGCGCTGCTGCGCTGGGCGCATCCTGAGCGCGGCATGATCCCACCTCTGGAGTTCATCCCCATAGCCGAGGAGACCGGACTCATCCATCAGCTCACGCCCTGGGTGCTCAAGCACGCGCTTGTGCAACAGCGCATCTGGTGGCGGTCAGGGCTCGAGTTGCGGATGTCGGTGAATGTCTCGATGCGCAATCTGCGCGACCCGGAGTTCCTCGCGGTCGTCGACGCGATCGTGAACACGGCAGGTGTCGACTCTGGGTCGGTCACGCTGGAGGTCACCGAAGCGGCCATGATGCTCGAGGCGACCCGAACGCTCGACGTGCTGCGCCGGATCCGCGCGCTCGGCGTCAATATCTCCATCGACGATTTCGGCACGGGGTACTCGTCACTTGCGTATCTCAGCCGCCTTCCGGTGAATGAAGTGAAGATCGACCGAGCGTTCGTCATGGACCTCACGACGCCTGGACCACGCGCGATCGTGGAGGCGGTCATCAACCTGGGTAAGGTCTTCGGGCTGCGAGTCATCGCTGAGGGGGTGAAGGACGCACCCACGTGGACACACTTGCACGCGCTGGGGTGCGAGATCGCGCAGGGGTACTACGTGAGCGAGCCGATCACGGCGGCGGCGTTCGCGACATGGGCGACGCAGTCCCAGTCGCGGCGATCACCGTAGGAAGACGGTCTTGCTGCGAGCCATGCCTCACGATGCCGTGCTGCTCCAAAAGCGAACCCCTGGGATGATCCGAGGTCCCCGCCACAATTCGGTGTGCGGATCCGGTGCCTGCCGCCCGTCGTTACACCAGTCCTGAAGTTTCTATGAGTTCGCGGCGATAAGACACAGGAGGACTCACCACACTGCGTGTCCCCGGCGTTCACGCGGGCCTCCTGTGCATCCCACCAAGCGATCCACGCGTCCAGACCATCGACGGTGACGTGGTGTAACTGGGTGCCGTCGCGCTGATTTGATGCGACTCGCATCGCATGCTGGAAAGTCCAACATGTCTGCGCACGACGACCATCCGCTGTGTGCTCCTGTCCGAGCGCGGCGATTGGTCAGCCACGGGTGTTCGATTGACCAGACCCCTTTCAGGCCGCGTCAGCCGTTCGCGCTCGCTGCTCAAGCGATCGCTCTAGCCGGCAGTGTTCGAGGTCAGGATGTGGAGAGCTGGGGAGACTCAAGCCCGTTCTCACGGACAGAACGCGCTGGAGGTCGGGCCTATCCAGCAGGCAGCACGCCACGCGACGCGGTGGGTCCGGGCCCGGCGCCGCGCCAGACGATCAGCAGCGGGACCACCAGGGCCGCGAAGAGGATCGCTGAGAGCCCGATCGCCTCTGCCGGGCCGATCACGTCAGCGAGCCAGAGGAGGAGCGGTACCGCTGCCGCGGTGCCGAGCTCCGAAAGCAGTGCGCTCATCGAGAGGACGGTCGCGCGCTGCGCGCTCGGGATCAGGTCATTGAGCCGAGTCGTGAGGAGAGGCCCGACGAGCGCCGGCGCGAGCGCCACGATGAGCATGAGCGCGATCGATGGGATCGACGGGAAGGCGCCAAGCATCGCCGTCGCGAGCACAACGAGCGCCACAGCGGCGCTCACCACGGTAGTGAGCTCGAAGCGGCTAGCCCGGTGCGCCAGCCACGAGGCCACGACCGTCGTCGCCTGCACGGACACGACGACGACGCCGAGTGCCGCGATCGGCAGACCGACATCGAGGGCATACGGTTGGAGGAGGAAGTAGTAGACGATGAGCGGGACGACGCTGAACGCGGCGCTCACCAGCACCAGCGCACGGACGACCGGACGGCGCGCAGCGATGCCAATCGCGATGCGCAGGTTCTTCCAGTAGCCGAGCGTGTCGACGCCCTCGTCCTGACGCGGCGGCTCCTTGATCGTCAACACGAGCGCGCTGGCGATGAGACCGCCCACGCCGCAGATCGTGAAGCAGAGCGTGATATCGATGGTCGCGAGCGCGGCACCGATCAGAGCGGCGATGCCCTGCGACGCCTGCTGGATCGCGAGCGACCGGCCACTCTGCTTTGCCGCCTCGGACTCACGCCCGTTCGCTTTTAGGGTGTCGTACAGGAGAGCCGCGTCGGCTCCGCTCATGAACGCGAAGGACGAGTTCCACAGGGCGTAGCCGAGGAGGAAAGCGGGCGAGAGCGCGTCGGTGAGGATGAGGAACATCGCGAGCGCGTAGAGGCTCGAGCCGAGAGCGATCGAGGTCTTGCGACCCCAGCGGTCAGCGATGGCACCGGTGGGGACCTCGAGGGCTGCGGTGGTCAGCCAGGCGAACGCCTCGAGCAGTCCGATCTGCGTGAGGCTGAGGCCCTTCTGTTGGAGGAAGATCACCCAGATCGGGACCCACAGGAGGAACATGAACAGCGCCTGCGCGACGAAGAGGCGCCAGATGTTGCCGCGATAGCTCGGCATGGGTGATTTAGACGATATGAGCGAGCCTACGGTTTTAGGACGCGTCGATGCCGGCCAGACCAGTCAACAGTCACATGGGGTAGCTGCGACCCGTCACGCTGGCGATCCGATACAACTCAGACGCGCGTTCGCCTTCGGCATGCGTTGATATAGGCGTGATGCGTGCGCTGACCGCCTTCGCTGCGCTGGCCGTGCTCGTGGCCTCCTGCACCACGCCCGAGCCGTCGCGCCCCAGCCAGTCGCCGGCTACGAGCGTTCGTCCCATACCGGCGGTCGTGCTGGCGAAGCTCCCGATCGCCGCGAAGTTCGGCGAGCAGGGTATCCGTGTGTCCCCGAACGGAGAGATGCTGCTGGTCGTCGAGCGCGAGGGGTTCACGCACACGATCTACGACCTCGCGGGGCGCAGCCTCGCCACGCTGAAGCTGGGTGAGATCGGGATGAATCCGTTCTGGCTGCCCGATTCATCCGGCGTCGTGATCGGCAAGAAGGTCACGAAGGAAGGTGGTGCGTTCCTCCACCTCGATGTGTCGATCCTCGAGCCGAACGGCGGCGTGCGTGAGATAGGGAAAGGGCTGACGTACCCACGCGCCGAAGGGCAGCTCGTCTCACCGGATGGCCAGTCCCTCGCCTTCAGCACGCCGTGCTGTCCGTCGAAGCTCGTCGTCCTTTCGCGGAACGGCGGCGCGCAGCGCGAGATCGCCTCCGCGCCCTCCGCGCTGGCGGTACTCACCTGGGACGCGGACGGCCACGTCGTCTACTGGGCCGGCGGCGATTCGCTCGATGCGGCCGGCGTCGATGGAAGCACGTACCGCGTTCCACTCGGGCTGCCGACCGGCGTGCGTGCGACAGACATCGCGCCCGGCGCACGCACCACCGACGGCGTCGCGACGGTGCTGACGATCCAGGCCGACGGCGCCTTCCCGGGGACCGCGGAGAAGAACGCCGACGACCGGACGCTCGTCGCGCGTGAGCTGCATCTGTATGAGACGGGCGCGCCTCTGTACATACGGCTGACCTCACACGAGGCCCTGACATACGCGCTCGGCGGCGCTCTGGGCGCGTACGACATCGCGACCGGGACGACGCGGCCGATCCTGACGATCAAAGACGACGACCGCGTGCC
>DATEZK010000426.1:0-5447 GCA_035255665.1 Candidatus Limnocylindria bacterium | reverse complement strand
TCACCGCTTGCTCGTCGTGACGTTCGTCATCGGTCAGATCAGACAGGTGAAAAGGTCGTCCCACGCGTAAGACGGCATGCCCGCCGAAGATGAGGCGGAGCAGCCGTTGCTTCGTTCCGATCATCGCGATCGGCACGATCGGGACGTCGCCCGCGCGCGATGCGAGGAAACCGACGCCCGGCTTGCCTCGCAGAAGGGCGCCAGTCTCACTCCGGTGCCCCTCCGGGAAGAATCCGAGGATCTGGCCGCCCGCGAGGACGCGGAGAGCGGTGACGAGAGCGCGGCGGTCGCCCTCGCCGCGACGCACCGGGAACGCGCCGGTGTGGCGGACAAAGAACCCGAGCAGCGGAAAACCAAAAGCCTGGATCTTCGCCATGTAGCGGACGGACAGATCAAGGTTGATCGCGATCAGCGGCGGATCCTTCCAGTTGATGTGATTCGAAACCAGGATGTAGGGACCGGCCTTCGGAAGGTTTGCTCGATCCTCAACGCGAACGTGGACCAGCGCCCGGACGACGTTCCGGATGGGCGGGAACAAGAGGCGCCACAGCCAAAGACGCTCGACCGGCCATTCCGGTGCCTTGTCCGAGATCACGCGGTCTGCGCGGGACGCGTGAGGATCGCGAGCACTTGCTCGAGCGCCTGACCGACGGAGAGGCCATCCGTCTGCACGACGACCGCATCGTCCGCGGTGCGCAGCGGTGCCACCGTCCGTTCGCTGTCCATGCGATCGCGTCGCAGGATCTCCTGCAGCAGCTCCTGCCGCGGACGCACCTGCCCGCGCGAACGCAGCTCTTCCTCGCGCCGTTTCGCGCGCTCGGCCGCGGACGCCGTCAAGAAGATCTTGCACTCGGCATCGGTCAGGACGTTGGTACCGATGTCTCGTCCGACCATCACGACCCGGCCACGCCGGGCGAGCTCGCGCTGCTGCTCGACCATCACATCGCGGACCGCGGGGACGCGTGCGACCTGCGACACGATGCGGTCGATGTCGGGTGAGCGGATATCCCACGTGACATCAGCGCCGTCCAGCAGGACGGTATAGGCGCGACCGTCGCGTACCGTCGGCGGTCCGATCGTGATGCGCGACTCACGCGCGAGCTGAGCGAGGCGTTCCGCGTCGTCAGGATCGACGCCCTTCCGGAGCGCGGCGAGTGCGATCGCGCGATACATGGCGCCGGTGTCGAGGAAGAGGTAGCCGAGCCGCTCCGCGACGAGGGCGCCGATCGTGCTCTTGCCGGCGCCGGCCGGTCCATCGATCGCGATCGTCCTTGGCGTCATCGCGTGCCTCGCCGCGGTGCAGCCCGGCCCGCCGCCGCTCGTGTCGACCGTCGTCGTGGAGCGAAGCGCGCCGCGGGTCCTATCGCGGGTCCTGCCGCGGCTCGCGCGTCTCGCTCGCGAGTTGGCCTCCCCGCCGATACCGCTCGCGGGCCGAACGGCTGCCGGCGGGGCCCCTCCACTCTCGCTCGCGAGACTGCGGCTCGCCGCGTCACCCGCGGCGTCGCGATCCATCCACCTTCTCGGCTTGCCACTCTCGGCGCTCGCTGGCGCACAACCTCTCGCGGCGTCGTACGTGGCGCAGCGGCTCTCACGCTCCCTCGCCGTGTCACGGGCGTCGCGCTCGCCCGCACGGTCGCCGGTCGCGGCACTCGTTGCGCGATCGGTCGGGCACTCTCGTCTCGAGCCTGCGGCTTTGGCTCGGCTGTCGGCGCGGTCATGGCGTCGATCTCTCTCTTGGTGAGATCTCTGAACTCGCCGGGCCGCAGGCGGCCGAGTTCGAGTGGGCCCATCCGCACGCGGACGAGACGCGACACCTTCAGCCCGACCGCGACGCACATGCGTCGCACCTGACGTTTCCAACCGGTGCGCAGCACCATCGAAAGACGCGAGCGGCCGCGAGACCGCGAACGAACCGTGATGCGAACCGCGCGCGCGATCCCTTCTTCGAGCGGGATCCCACGCTGAAGACGCGCGAGTGCTTCGTCGGTGAGATCCCCCTCCACCGCGACGTCGTACTCGCGCTCGTGGCCGTAGCGCGGGTGGAGCACCCGCTGCGCCCACGTTCCGTCATTCGTGAGCAGCAGCAGCCCCTCGGAGTCCGTGTCGAGGCGTCCGACCGGATAGAGACGCTCGCGGGCACCGATGTGGTCGACAACAGTTCGCCGGCCGCGCTCGTCGTTCGCGGTCGAGACGATCCCGACCGGCTTGTTGAGGAGGACATAGCGGTGCGCGGACGGCGCGGCGATCAGGCGGCCATCGACCTCGATGTGCGCGTCCTCCGCCACGCGTGTGCCGAGAGTCGTGATCAGGTCGCCATTCACGCGTACGCGACCCTCGGCGATCATCTCCTCGGCACCGCGGCGTGACGCAACGCCGCGGTCTGCCATCACCTTTTGCAGGCGGATCACGCCGAGCCGTCCCCCACCGCATCTCGCTCGCCGACGCCCGGGATGGCGCCCTCGGGCGTGAGAGCGCGCGGCAGGTCGTCGAGACTCGACAGGCCGAAGCACTCGAGGAACTCCCAGGTCGTGCCATAGAGGATCGGGCGTCCCGGCGCCTCGCGCCGACCTCGTTCCTCGATGAGCCGCCGCTGCATCAGCGTGTAGATCGTCTGGTCGCAGTTGACGCCGCGGATCGCTTCGACCTCAGCGCGTGTGACGGGCTGCCGGTACGCGACGATCGCGAGCGTCTCGAGCGAGGCGGGCGACACGCGCAGGCGATCGGCGCCGAGATACGCGGCGACATGCTGAGCGTGCTCGGGCGCGGTCACGAGCTGCCAGTCGTCGCCGTCGTGCGCGAGACGCAGGCCGGTGCCCTGGTATGACACTGCGAGCTCCGCGAGCGCGGTGTCGACCTGCTTCGGCGTCGCACCGACCACGCGCCCGAGCTCTCCGCGCGATACGGGTTTCTCGGCCACGAAGAGGACGCTCTCGACGGCGTTGGCAAGGCTCGATCTCATGCGGCCTGCTTTCTCCTGATGACGATGTCCGCGAACAGCTCGCTCTGCTCGAGGTCGATCACCGTGCGCCGATACAGGTCGAGCAGCGCGATGAACGTTACGACAGCCCACCCGAGCGTGGGCTCCGTGCTGAGCAGCTCGGTGAAGGTCACTTGCTCGCGCTCCGCGACGATCGCCTCGATCTCGGCGGTGCGCTCCTCCACTGAGTACCGCTCGGCGGGCGCGACGACGCCCTCCTCGCGTGGGCGGGAAGCGAGCGCGAGCACCTTGGACCATGCCGCCGCGAGAGCCAGGACCTCGCCGCCGCGCGGCGGCAGCTCGGGAGTACCGCCCTCGCGGTGGAATCCGCGCTCACCGCTGCGCAGGCGATCGCCGAGCGCTCCCGCACGTTCGCGAACGACGGCGTACTCGAGCAACCGGGCGCGAAGCTCTTCCTCGCTCTCGCCCTCGTCCGCCTCGGGAAGCGGCAGCAGCGACGGCAACAGGCTGCGGGCCTTCAGCAGGACGAGACGCGACGCGAGCGCGAGGAACGCGGAGACCTCCTCGGCGGGAAGGGCATCGAGAGCGCGGACGCGTGCGAGGTACGCATCGGCGAGGTCGCCGAGGCGAACGGTCAGGATGTCGAGCTTCTTCTCCTCGACCAGCTCGAGCAGGAGGTCGAGCGGACCGTCGAAGCCCTCGACGGTGACGTGCGGACCCTCCGGGCCGAGCATCACGGCAGCGCCTCACGGTCCGCGCGTGCGAGCAGACGTTCGTCGGCGTCGCGGGGCGGCTCGTGGTGGCGCGCGATCAGGCGGACCACTCGCGCCGGCCGGCCCTCGATCTCCGCCTGCGCCGCGCCGCGGCGCGCGTGGTCGAGATATCGGGCCAACGTCGACTCGCCACGGGCGATCCGATCGCGGACGCGGGGCGCAAGGCGTCCGAGAAGCACGCCCGTGATGCGATGCCACAAGCGTGTCTGCGCCGGCTTTCCGCGGTCGTGCAGCAGGCCGGCGAGGATGAGCTCCTCGTCCGCGCCGAGCTCGCGCAGCACCGCAGCGGTGCGCTCGGCGTGCCGTGCGTCACCCTCCTGCGCGACGACGAAGCGGACCGTCTGCTGGACACGCTCCCGCACGTCAGAGGCCGAGCAGCAGCCCGGCGATGGCCTCCGCCGGAGCGAAGACCAGAGTTGAGAGAACACGTGGCGCGAGGATCAGTAACCCGAGCAATAGGAACGGCCCGTATTGCTGATACGTCCGCCAGGAATATTGCATCCGCGGTGACAGCAGGCCGTAAACCACGTTCGCGCCGTCCAGCGGTGGGATGGGGATGAGATTGAAGATCGCGAGCACGCAGTTCAGGCCGACGATCGCGAAAAGCACCTCCGCATACACGCCGCCGCCGATCAGTGAATCTCCGGCGAAGCGCAGCGGTATCGCACAGAGCGCGGCAAGTGCGAGGTTCGCCAGCGGACCGGCCAGTGCAACGAATGTGACGCCGAGCGCGGAGCGGAGTCGCGACTCGTTGAACGGCACCGGTTTTCCGTAGCCGAAGCCAGCCAACACCATGAGGAGACTGCCGAACGGGTCGAGGTGCGCCATCGGGTTGAGGGTGAGGCGCCCGAGAAGGCGCGCCGTGTCATCGCCCAGGCGATGTGCCGCGTACGCGTGCATGAACTCATGCACGGTGATACCAAGCACGAGTGCAATGATCCACGCGACAAACCGGATCGGGTCGTTCGCTGCATTTTGAACCGGCGACACCAAGGTGCCGCTGATGAAGCCGTAGGCGAGAAAGATCAGACCGAAGAGGAGCAGCGGCTCAATTCCGCCCGGCCCACCCAGGCCGCGTCGAGCTATCACTCGCTGCAGTCTATGGAGGTCAGCGGCTCGCGATGCGGCCGAGGATCAGGCGCCGCGGCGCGACCCGTCGCGCACTCCAGCGGAACGCCTCGCGGATCTCCGCCGTCGCGTCGGCGTCCGTTGACTTGCCCGCGACGTGGACCTCCGCGTAGGGCTGGCCGCGCTCGACGCGATCGCCCACCTTCGCGTGGAGGACGACGCCGGTGCGCAGATCGATCGGGTCGCCCTTCTTCTCGCGGCCAGCGCCAAGTCGGACCGAGGCCATGCCGATGCGGTCGGCGGCGATGGCACTGACGAACGCGGTGCGCGGCGCGAGCAGGCGCTCGACGCGCGGCGCACGCGGAAGGCGGCCAGGGTCATCGACGGCCTGGGCGTCGCCACCTTGCGCGGCGACGAGCTCGCGCAGCTTCGCGAGCCCGCTTCCGTCCGCCAGCGCGCGATCGATCGTCGCGAGCGCGCGTTTGGTGTCGCGCACCTTCCGACCTCGCAAGAGCATCTCCGCGCCCGCAAGACGCACGAGCCGCACGAGGTCCGCGGGTCCGCGGCCCTTCAGGGTCTCGATCGCTTCCGCGACCTCCAGGGAGTTACCCACTGCGCGCCCGAGCGGCTGTTCCATATCGGTGAGCTCGCACGTCACGGCCATTCCG
>DATEZK010000425.1:0-3235 GCA_035255665.1 Candidatus Limnocylindria bacterium | reverse complement strand
ACGATCGCCGCATGCGTTCTCGCCGGCGCCGGTGCGGGTTACCGGCTGCGCGCTATCCTGTATCAGCGCGACGCGCACGCCGGCGCGTACGGCTCGCCCGCCGCGGCGGTGTGCGACTTCGACCGCGACGTGCCGCTGCTGCGCGACCAGTCCTCAGCGGACGCATCGCTCATCGAGAACGCCATCCGCGCGGGCGTGCGCGACGCCGTGCTGGCACGCGGGGAGCCCGTGCGCGAGGACGTCGCCGCTGTCGCGGCGCTGCAGTCGCTCGCCGCGAAGGGGCTGCTCGTCCCGATCGCGCTCGCGCGTGCCGGCGGCGTCTCGGAGCTCGAGCTTTTCCTCGATCACTTCAAGTCGGCGCTCGCAGACGGCCGGCGCACCGGTATCACGCGCGTGCCGCTCAGCGACGATGCCGACGATGTCGCGTACGCGGTGACCGAGGCGCCCGACGCGACCCCGCTCGGCGACCGGGTCGAGTGGGCGGTCTGGGGGCTGCTGTCGTCGGCGCGCGAGGTCGACACCCGCTCGCTGCTGCGCCGCGTGTACGCGCTGTTCCGGGGCATCGAGACCCCGGACCGCGAGCTCATCGAGCGGTGCGTCGCGGCCTATGCGACCCAGACCGACGACGGCCGCTGGCGGCTGCTCGATCAGGACGCGCTGGTCGCACGGCAAGCGTCGCAGGCGCAGGTGCTGGCGGAGCTCATCGACACGGGTCACCGGCTGGGGTTCAAGGTGCACGTCGGCCGCGATGTCGAGCGGCGTACGTTGCCCGCGACACACTCGGAGCGGGGACGAGTGCTCACGGATCTCGTGAGCGAGGCCGAGCGCGCCAGCGGCCCGTCCCGTTTCGTCCGCGGTGCGTCAGAGGCGCTCGATTTCGTCGACTGCGTCTGGTACGACCGAGGGCACATGGTGTTCCTCTGGCAGGTCGACTGGACCGCCCGGATCCACCGCAGCATCGTCGCCCTCGGGGAGGCGATCCCGGACGACGACCGCGTGTTCCGCTTCCTCGCGGTCGCCGACGAACGTACAGGTCTGGTAAACGAGAAGCTCCGCCGCTCGCCCGCTTTGGCGGAGGTCGTTCGACGCCGAGGCTGGCGATTCGTAAAGTGGGATCCATTGCGCAAGTGGCTGGGAGACGCGCAGAGTGGCCTGGACGGCCTGGAAGCCGTCCTTGGCCTCGAACCTGCGGTGGAACAATCAGGCCAGCAGCTCGCGTTTAGGTGGTAGCGAAACCCCGCATACAAAGGAGACCGCATTAATGGGAAAGCCACAGGTCGTCACAGACCAGAGTTTCGAGCAGGAGGTCCTGAAGTCGGATACCCCCGTGCTCGTCGATTTCTGGGCGACGTGGTGCGGTCCGTGCCGGATGGTCGGGCCTGTCCTTGAGGAAGTCGCGAACGAGCAGGGCGACAAGATCCGCGTCGTGAAGCTCGACGTCGACGCCAATCCGATCACCGCTGGGCGCTTCGGCGTCCGCGCGATCCCGACCATGATCGTGTTCAAGAACGGCCGCGAGGCCGACCGCATCGTCGGGTACCACCCGAAGCCGCAGCTCATGACCAAGTTGAATCCACATTTAACGATGGCCGCGCCTAGCGCGGCGCCCCCGACCAACGGGTCGCCCACGAGCAGCACGCCGAACGCCGGGGTCGGCGTCACCAAGATCCACTAGACATGCGCGACACGTCGGGCCTGCCCGGCGAGAAGATGCTGGATCCGGTCTGCGGGATGATCGTGGACATCGCCGACGCTCGCGAGCACGGCCTCACTCTCGAGATGGACGACCGCGAATACGCGTTCTGCGGTCCCGGCTGCATGAAGTCCTTCTCAAAGGCACCGCATCAGTACCGCGCGAAGGTCGACGCCTGGATGGCCGCGCAGAAGCACTAGCCTCTTCGCGTGGGGACGCGTGCCGAGCAAGCCTGAGCCCGTCGCGATCTATCTGGAGGCCGGCGCCAAGCGCACCTTCGCGAGCGCCGTCGACTGGCCAGGTTGGTGTCGCGGCGCGCGCAGCGAGCAGGAGGCGATCGCGGCACTGGCTTCGTATGGCGATCGCTACAAGGCCGTCGTCCGATCCGCGGCGCCGAAGTTCACTGCGCCAAAGGACGCATCGGAGTTCAAGATCGTCAAACGCCTGAAGGGCAATGTCGGCACCGACTTCGGCGTTCCGTCGCTCGGACTACCGTCGGACAGCGCGCCGATGGCCGCGACCGAGCTCGAGCGTCTAGCGCGGATCCTCGAGGCATGCTGGGACGCGCTCGATCGCGCAGCGAAGTCGGCCAAGGGTCTCGAGCTGCGCAAGGGTCCGCGCGGCGGTGGACGCGATCTCGACAAGATGATCGGGCACGTCATCGAGGCGGATCAGGCGTACATGGCCCAACTCGGCGCGCGACCGCCAAAGGCCGCAGCCGGTCGCCCGATCAAACCGAGCGATCTGCACGATGCCATGCTCGCAGCATTCCGCGCTCGCGCGCGCGGCCTGCCGTTCGCGGATCCCAGGAACACCAAGAAGCCGTGGACACTGCGCTACTTCGCGCGTCGGGTGGGGTGGCACGTCCTCGACCATGCGTGGGAGATCGAAGACCGCGCGATACGGAGATGAACTTCAGCCTTTGAACGGCTGATTCGTCTCGACGTCCGGCCCACTGAGGTCGGCGTTCGGGAAGATGCTGCGGATCGCCTTCGCGAGCCAGCGCTGTAACCGCGTGGTCCAGACCAGCGGCTCGTACGCTTCGAGATGCTGATAGACGCGGTCGAGCTTGCGGCGGTCTTCTTCGGTGAACATGTCGTCCTCCTCCGTTGCTTCGCGAACGATGCGTTCGAGGTCGAGCGTGCCCGGGCATTCGGTCGGCACGATGGCGCGATGCGGTAGGACCGTGGTGCCCACCTCGAGTGCGAGACCATAGCGGCTCGCGATCTCGAGGTGCAGCTGCGCCGACGCGGCGTACAGCGCATCGGTCGGCGCCATCATCGGTGAGGCTTCGTGCTCGATGCCGATCGAGCGCAGATTCACGGCATACCGTCCCGCGTGATACGCGGTGTCGTCCTCGCCGACGAGCTGCGCGATGCGACCGTCCTGTCCGATAACGTAGTGCGCGGAGAGCCGGCTCGCCGGATCTTTGAATCGCCTGATCGCGCCCTCGAACATCACAACGGTCCAGTGATCGACGATCAGATCGATCGTGTTCCCCGACCGGCCGACGGTGTAGTTGTTTTCGGGGATAGGACCGCG
>DATEZK010000424.1:0-7581 GCA_035255665.1 Candidatus Limnocylindria bacterium | reverse complement strand
CGAGAAGCGCGTCCTCCCCGAGCGCAGTCGCGGTCTCATCGCGTTGCTGCTCGAGCCGGAGACGAGCATCTTCAAGTGCGAGAGCTGCCTGATGTGCGAGAAGGCCTGCCCGCCTCGCGCGATCTCGATCTCGTACACGTTCCGTAACGCGTTCCGCCGCCGTCCGCTCCTGGCGCCGCGCGCGAATTACTACCGCATCCGCATGGTCGCGGCCGCCCCGTACGGCGACCGCCGGCCGCTCTCCACCGCCGTCACGACGATCCCGGCGGAGGACGAGGCCAAGCTCGATCTCAAGAAGGTGCGCGGTCTCCTCGCGAGTGAGAAGGAGGGCGCGGACCGCATGACACGCGTTCTCTATGGGATCCACGAGGCATATGGCTACCTGCCCTGGACAGCCGCGGAGCTCGTCGCGATCGAGTTCGGGAAGACGATGACCGACGTGTATACCGTCGCCTCGCTCCTTTCGAACTTCCGCGGCGCGCCGGAGGGTGAAGGCACCGCGGTGCCACGCGGCGGTCGCCGCTTTACGGGCAACCTCGCGATCGCGGGTGATTGGCCGCCCCAGTCGCCACCGCCCGCGCACGACGAGCTGCACGAGGACGAGGTGCATCACGTCGTCGAGCCCGCGTATGCCCGCTAGCACGGCGATGCGTCTACTGGACGCACGCGTTCCTGCGCTGGACCGCGGGCTGGACGCGGAGGAGGCGATCGCGCGCATCGAGGCGTCCGGACTTCGCGGCCGCGGCGGCGCGGGCTTCTCACTCGCGAGCAAGCTGCGCGCGGTGCGCGCCAACGCCGTCGGACGCGAGGCCTACGTCGTCGCGAACGCGTACGACGCCGATCCCGACAGTCCGCTCGCGCGCACGCTGCTCGAGACGAGCGCCGAGCTCGTCGTCCGCGGCATCGAGATCGCGATGCTCATCACCGGCGCGACGCACGCGTTCCTCTATCTGCATCCGCAGGCGACCGGCGCGCGCAGCGCCGCCGAACGCGTCCTGGCGGACCGCGACGACATCGAGATCACCCTTGGACCGGGCGGATTCATGGGCGGCGAGGAGAGCGCACTGCTCAACGTGCTCGAGTCCAAGCGCGCGATGGCGCGTCAGCGGCCTCCGTATCCGGCCTCGCAGGGCTATCTGATGCGTCCGACGCTCGTGTCGAGCGCGGAGACGCTGGCGTGGTTGCCGCTCGTCCTGGACGGCGCGAAGGCTGACACGAAGCTTGTCTCGGTCGTTGGCGCAGTGAAGAAACCCGGTGTGTATGAGGTCCCGCTCGGGACGACACTTGCCGATGTACTCGAACGTGCCGGCGGCGTGGGAAGTCAGTTAAAAGGCATCCACGTCGGCGGACCCACCGGCGGCATCCTCGCGGCGCAGCGCCGCAGCACGAAGTTCGACTACGAGGATCTCAAGGCGGCCGGCACGCACATGGGCTCGGGCCAGGTCCGCGCGATAGGCGCCGACGTCTGCATGGTCCGCGAAGCGGGGCGGCTCTTCGCCTATCTCGCGAAGGAGAGCTGCGCCATCTGCGTCCCCTGCCGAGTCGGCACGAAGCGAGTGCAGGGGATCCTCGAGGGCGTGTCGTCCTCCCTCGGACGCGACGCGGACCTGCCGTGGCTGAACGAGCTCGGCGATCACATGGCGCAGTTCTCGCTCTGCGGCTTCGGGATCACAGCGCCGTCCATCATCAGGACCACGCTGCGCGAGTTCCCGGACGACTACCGTGCGCACATCACCGAGCGGAGGTGCCCGACGGGCACGTGCACGACGCTCCGCGCGCGCCGCTACGAAACGATGGTCCAGCCGTGAGTCAGAACTGTCAGGCCTGCAGCGGCTTCATCGAGAAGGGGCCCGACGGGATCTGGCGCCATCTCGCGCGCTGGGAGCCGTGCGTCAGCGCGCGCCCGCGCACGCGCACCGAGACGCTCCTCAGCGCCGAGCAGCGGCAGGCGCTCGCCCAGTACCTGTCGCTAAAGATCGAGCGCAACGAGTGGAAGTCCTGGGTGCTCGGTGGTGTCGTGATGTTCTACCTCGCCCTCTTGTCGCGCGGCGACTGGCGCATCTTCGCCGTCGGTCTCGTGATCGGCGCGCTCACGACGTTCACGCTCATCGCGGCGGTCGAGCGCGCACATGCGCTGCTGCGGCGCGAGACGACTCTCATCCGCGTCACCGGTTCGCTGGTCGTTGAGACGCGCAAGGACTCTGAGAGAGACACCCGCTTCGTGCGTATCGACGGGCGCGAGCTCGTCCTCGACAACGAGGTGCATGTCGGCCGCGAGCTCGGCGGCATCGAGTACACCGAGAAGCGCGGCTACCCCCTAGCGATCTGGGACCGCGACGGCGATCTCGTGTGGCATCGCCCCGAGTACGAACCGGCACCGCTCGGCGCCGATACGATGGTCCTCACCGCATGAGTCTCCTCGAGCGCTTCATCCAGCCCGCGGAGTCCCAGCTGCCGACGGTCTCACACACCGGCGAGATCCCGTCGGGCATGCCCACGTGCACGATCACGATCGACGGGCAGGAGGTCACGGCGGTACCCGGCGAGGCGATCCTCCGGGCCGCGCAGCGCGCCGGCTTCAACGTGCCGACGCTGTGCGACGACGAGAAGCTCGCGCCGGCCGCGGCGTGTCGCATGTGCCTGGTGGACATCGAGGGCCAGGACCGACCGCTGCCCTCGTGCCACGTCGCGGTCGAGCCGGGCATGAAGATCGTGTCGAGCTCGGACGCGCTCTTCAAGCTGCGCAAGCAGAACCTCGAGTACATCCTCAGCGACCACAACGCGTACTGCATGCCGCCGTGCCAGATCAGCTGCCCGACGCACATCGACATCCCCGGGTATCTGGAGCTGATGGCGAAGGGGCAACACATCGAGGCCGCGCGGCTCGTGAAGGAAGTACTGCCGTTCCCGTACGCGCTCGGCCTCGTATGCCCGAAGCCGTGCCAGGAAGTGTGCCGCCGCGGCCTGGTCGAAGAGGAGATCGCGATCTGCCAGTGCCACGGCTACACCGGCGAGCTGAGCATGGAGATGGAGAAGGCGCCGACGCCGTTCCCGCAGATGGTCGCCACCGGCAAGCGCGTCGCGGTCATTGGCGCCGGACCGGCGGGCATGACCTGCGCCTACTACAGCGCGCTCAAGGGTCACGCGGTCACGGTGTTCGACATGCAGGCGAAGCAGGGCGGCATGCTGCGTTACGGCATCCCGGAGTACCGGCTACCGAAGGTGAAGCTCGACAAGGAGCTGAACAGCGTCTGGCAGCTGCGCGACGCGGAGTTCAAGGGTGGCATGAAGCTCGGCCGCGACTTCACGGTGGACCAGCTGCTCGCGCAGGGATACGACGCGGTCTTCCTCGGCATCGGCGCGTGGAGCAGCAACGAGCTGCGCATTCCGGGCGAGGACCTCCCGGGCGTCATCGAGGCGATCAACTACCTGCGGCAGAACGCCGAGGGCGATCCGGTGCCGGTGGGGAAGGGCAACAAGGTCGTCGTCATCGGCGGCGGGTTCACCACGTTCGACTGCGCGCGCACCTCGCGGCGCCTCGGCGCCGAGGTGACGGTCGTGTACCGCCGCTCGCGCAAGGAGATGGGCGCGCACTACAGCGAGGTCGACGACGCCGAGCACGAGGGGATCAAACTCGAGTTCTACGCGGCGCCGGTGAAGATCATCGAGAAGGACGGTCGTGTCGGAGGCATCGAGTTCCAGCGGATGGCGCTCGGCGAGCCCGACGCGTCGGGCCGGCGTCGGCCGGTGCCGGTCGAGGGCTCCAACTTCACGATCGACTGCGACACCGTGATCCCGGCCATCGGACAGCTGCCGGTGCTCGATTGGGTCGACAGGGACCTCGGCGTTCGCCGGACCAAGCGCGAGACCATCGTCACGAACGGCGCGCTCATGACGGACCGACCGGGCGTCTTCGCGGGCGGCGACGCTCAGATGGGCACGCGCACGGTCATCGAGTGCGTCGCTCAGGGCAAGCTCGCGGCGAAGGCGATCGACCGCTACCTCGCGGGCGACGATATGTCGCGGGTCGCGGAGGAGATCGCCGAAGAGGAGAGGGTCCCCGAGCTGATCGACATCGTCCCGTACAAGCCCGAGGAGCCGCAGGTCCGTATGCCGATGCTGCCCTTCGCGCAACGCGAGCAGTCGTTCGAGGTCATCGAGAGCGGCTACTCGAAGGAGCTGGCGGAAAAGGAGGCTGCGCGGTGCCTCCAGTGCGTGTGCCCCGATGTCGGACGCTGCCACCTGCAGCGCCTATCGGTCGAGCACGGCCTCACCGAGAACAAGTTCCACCGGGCCGAGCCGATCGATTACCACGACTACGAATACGACTTCAGCCACGACTTCATCCTTCGCGACCTGAACAAATGCATCAACTGCACGCAGTGCGTCCGGATCTGCCGCGACGTCATTGGCGCGAACTGCTACGGCCTGATGGGCGGCGGCTACGACTCGATCGTCACGACACCGTGGAACGTCTCGCTCTCGTACACGGACTGCGTGTCGTGCGGCGCGTGCGCGGAGACGTGCCCGACCGGCGCGCTGATGATGCGCGAGCGCGACCTCCAGACCTATGAGCTCGACGTGGTCCGCTGCATCTACTGCGGCGACTGCGTCGAGGTGTGCCCGCACGGCGCGCTGGGTGAGACGCCGAACTTCGAGCTCGCGACGTACAAGCGCTTCGGCGTCACGGTCCTCGCGAAGGAAGAGCTGGCAGTGGCAAAGACCTGGAAGCCATCGGAGCAGGTGCCGACGAACGGCGATGGGCACGGGCAGATCCGGCCGCCCGAAGTGCGACCTCCTGCGCCGCCGCGGTGGGGCGCGTAAGCGAAGATCTACCTTCGCGCCTTCGACGGCCGCTGGGTCGGTTTCGCCCCTGAAGCGCTTGTCCAGCCTGCGGCGGAGGGTCTCGCCTCACGCGAAGAGGCACTGGCAAAGGTGCGCGCAAGGGTCTCCGCACAGCGCGCGCATCTCGAACGCCTAGGGGCCGCGTTCGATGAGGGGCCCGAGGAGTTGATCGAATGGGGAAGCGAGTGGGGGATCCCGCTCGCGCCATTCGTGCCGCTCTCGCCCTCACTCCTGCGTGCCGGCCTCGCTCTTCTCGACGAGCGCGAGCGTGAGCTCGACACTTCTCTCAGCGCACTCGCGCCCAGCGAATGGGAACGCCGCGACGGTCCGGACGGGTGGAGCCTGCGAATGGTCGTGGACCACCTGGCAGCCGGATCGCTCTTGTTCCTGTTACGCGTCGAAATCTGGCCGCTCGACCCCGATGAGGCGCAGCGTGGTGCGCTCCAGGAGGTCGTCGCGCGCGCGGCGCGGTTCGGCCGGGAATCGACAACGTTCGCGCACTTCGGCTGGAACGGGGAGAACGGACGTGTTCGCTGGACGGCGCGCAAGGTCGCAAGGGCGGTGCGAAGGATGCAAGACGCGTATCTCGCATACATCGCTGGCGGGCCCGAGCCGATGGAGCTCGACTTCACCAGACACGAGGACGCTGACGGTGACGACGGCCCCGCGGCCGATCAAGAGCTCAGCGAGCTGCACGAGCGTGACGAGGAGCTCCGACGCGCAGCACATCAGTACCCGCACGTGCGTGTTATCGCGTTCTGGTACCGGTACTACCGCGACCGTTTGACGCTTTGGCCTTCTGAGGAGCTCGAGCGCTGGCGCGCGATGCGTGCTGCGTTTCGCGGGCGCCTTCTCTCGTATGACGAGAGTGAGCTGGCGGCCATTCGCGTCGCGCCTCACGGAGGCGCGACCAGCGTGCGCCAGCAACTGGCGCTGGCGCTGTCGCACGTGCCAGAACACAGCGCGCAGATCGCGAAGATCCTCGCGGCCGCGCAGCCGGCCAGAGGCTGATGACGGCGGCCCTCCATGAGCGCCTCGTCGCGAGGATACGGGCGCGTGGGGCGATCACTTTCGCGGAGTACATGGAGGCGGCGCTCTTCGATCCACAGGACGGCTACTACACCTCTCGCGTTGCGCTGGGATTCGAGGGCGACTACCTCACCGCTCCGGACCTCGGACCACATTTCGGCCGAGCGCTCGCGCGCGCCTTCGTCGATCTCTGGTCGTTGCTCGGCAAACCCCCGGCGTGGGATCTCGTCGAAGCAGGCGCCGGACGTGGCGTGTTCCTGCGCGACGTCCTGGTGGCGCTCGAGCGCGAGCGGCCGGATGCCGCCAAGGGCGCGCGACCGACGATCGTCGAGGTCTCGCCGCGGTTGCGCGAGCAGCAGTCGACAACACTCGCGGGGCGCGACCTGCGATGGGCGTCTGACGCGCGTGCGCTCGCGCCAGTACAGGGCGTCATCTTCGCGAACGAGGTGCTCGATGCGTTCCCCGTCCACGTCCTGGTCCGCACCGCCGACGGTGTGCGAGAGGTATTCGTCGAGGAGCGTGGCGGCGCCCTGGCCGAGACGCTCCGTCCGCCGAGCATCGCGGAGCTCAGCTGGCGCGTGCCCGAGCGGTTGCCGCGCGATGGCCGCTGGGAAGTGAGCCCCGCGGCCGAGGGATGGGTCGCGAGCCTCGCGCCGGCGTTGACGAGCGGCTATGTGCTCTTCGTCGACTACGGCGGCGATGAGAACGAGCTGCTCACGCGGCTGGGTGCCGGCACGCTGCGCGGCTTCTCGCGTCATCGACTAGTGACCGATCCATATGCGGAGCCGGGGGCGCACGACCTCACCGCGAGCGTCAACTTCACCGCGATCCGTCGCGCCGCCGAGGGTGCCGGGTTCGTATTCGCCGGTCGCGCGACACAGCGCGACGCTCTCATCGCGCTCGGCATCCGCGAAGCGACCGCGCGCGCGGACACTCCGATCGAGCAACTCCGCGCTCTCGGTCGTCGCTCGGCCATCGACACGCTTCTCGATCCGAATGGCTTCGGTGCATTCCAGGTCGTGTGCTTCGCGAAAGACGCGCCGACCGAAGGGCTGCGGATGTTCGGAGCGCGCGCGGCCAGCGAGGTCCGGTATCCTTGAGTCGACGGGCTCTTAGCTCAGCTGGTTAGAGCGCAGCGTTGACATCGCTGAGGTCGGGCGTTCGAGCCGCCCAGAGCCCACAGGACTAGCCCCCTCCGCGCGACCTCGGCTTCTTCGTCGTCTTGCGCGTCTTCTTCGCCACGCCGTTGGTGTTCAGGGCCACATCCACGAGGCGCGACACTTCAACGAGCTGCAGACGTAGTGCGTTGAGCGAACCGGCGGCGACGGGCTTCCACTCATGGCCGGCTGCAGCGCCGGATGGGCACCACGCCCATTTGCCTCGGACCATCGTCAGCTTGTCGGGTTCCTTCGCCTGAGGACCTGCCGGTTGGTGCCGACTCACACAGACGAGTGCGATCGGTCGAGCTGGCGTGTCCTCACGACTCGTCGTGCCCTGCTTCTTCATAAGCGGACGGATACTAGTCAAGGTCATGAGGGCTTGGCGCCGTTGTGCTGGCGTCGCTCACGAGCGACCTCGGTGACCACGGCGATGAGGTCATCGAGATCGAACGGTTTCATCACCACCGCGTCAGCCGGTAGCTGCGCTGCGTCCGTGGACGCGCCGTTGTGACCCGTCAGGACCACCAACCCCGCTGCGTAGCGTGCC
>DATEZK010000423.1:0-2505 GCA_035255665.1 Candidatus Limnocylindria bacterium | reverse complement strand
TACGGGACGGACCACTCGCCCGGGCGGATCGCCTGGATCTGCGCGGTCGGTCCGAACCGTTCGCGCAGGAAACGGATCGCGGGCGTCTCCGGATCAGTCTTCGTCGCCGAGGCCCAGTTCCCGGAGTCGCTCGTCGCTGATCCCGAAGTGGTGCGCGATCTCGTGCACGACGGTGTCGCGGACGATCTCCGCCTGCCGTCGGGGCGATGACGTCATGCGCTCGATCGGACCGCGGAAGATGCTGATGCGATCCGGGAGGTACGGCTCCATCGCGCCGCGGTCCGTCAGCGGGACGCCTTCGTAGAGGCCGAGGAGCTCGGCGCCGCCGCGCATCTGCTCGGGCGTCGGCTCGTCATCGACGACGATCTCGATGTTGCGCATCTGTTCGCGGAACTCCGCGGGGAGGCCGTCCATCGCCCGGGCGACAAGACGCGCGAATCGGGCCTGCTGAAGGCGTGACATGTTCGCGACTCTACCTGCGTCTACTTAGAGTGCGAACGTGAGCGCGTTCGGACGACTGCTCTGGGTCATCGGAGTCGTGGCACTGGTGTCGCTCGCGCCGTGCGCGACGGTCTTGGCGGTTCCGCCGGACGCGCCAGCGCCAACGGAGCTTGCCGTAAAGCTGCCGGAGGCCAAGCACATCCTCGTCCATCAGCTCGAGCGCGGCTGGACGCGCGCTCGGTATGTCGGCGTCGCGACACGCGCCTCCGACAACCTCGTCGTGCTGCAGTTCGAGATCTACGGGTGGCCGAACCTCACCCCGATGCGGGCGTACCTGTCTTCACGCTGTCGTCCGCTCGCGGAGATCGATCCGAGATCCATGGGCGGCGGCGTGGTCGACGGTGACTTCGCCAGCGATCCCGAGCTGTACCTCAGTTCGCCCACTCAGAATCCGTGTCCTCCGAGCTGACGGTACTGACCGCGTCGCTACGCCGCCTCCTGCGCGTCACTGAGTGCGGAACGCAGCCGGCGTAGTGCTCGTGCGCGGACGCGGCATGCGCCTGATTCGGAGAGACCGACCTGCAGGCCGATCTCGCGCAACGTGAGACCGCGGCCGTACGACAGCACGATCACGCGACGCTCCAGCTTGGTGAGCGAGCGAAGCTCGCGCGCGACGCCGTGCCAGCGCGGGTCGCTGCGGATATCCGCGGCCACCGCGTCGGGCTCCGCGATGACGCCGTCGCCCAGCTCCGCGAGGCGGTCCAGCGAGATCTCCACGTACGGCGGCGGGAGGTCCTCGGCGACGCGCCGCGCCTCGCGGTATGCGCGGCGCGCGGAGCGGGTGAGCGGGTCGCGTTCGCGCAGCGCGTCGAGCACCTGACCGCGCACCCGGCGGGCGGCGTACGCGCCGAACGACGCGCCGACTTCGCCGCGGTAGCGCTGCGCGGCCTGGACGAGACCCAGTACTCCAGCCGCGATGAGGTCCTCGCGGTCGGCACCGCGACATCGCGGATCGAGTGATCGCGCCGCGACCGCCCGCGCGAAGGCAAGGTGCGAAACGATGCGGTCGTCGACCATCGCGTCGTCCGGCTCGCGGCCCTTCATGCTGCGCCACCAATTCCGGCACCGGGGCCGTGGGTGAGTACTCGGGCGATGAGGTCCCTTTCGATCCTCGCTACGCTGCGCGGGCGACTGCGGAAACTGCGGAAGCGGAGGGACTTGCTGTGGGACGACGCTTCGAGGGCGTGGTTCGAGGCGGCTACGGGGTCGGCGTGCAAGTCATGTCGGATCCTGTGCTCATCGCGAGGATGGCTCATCACTTTTCGACGTTCCGGCCGGTGCCCGGAACGCTGAACGTGCTGTTGCCGGACCCGTTTGACCAGAGTCTCTTCACGAGCCGCCTTACGTCCGCCGAGCTCGGCGGCCACATCGAAGACCATCCGTACGCGCCAGTCGTCATCGAGGGAACGATTCCGGGCCTCGTTGTCCAGACACTCAACCCGAGGGGCGACCAGCCTGCCGAGCTGGTCGAGCTCATCGCCGATCGCCACCTGCGCACGACTCTTGGCCTCACGGACGGAGCGCGCATCACCTTCGAAGTGAAGTAGGTCTTCGCGGTCGGCACCGCGGCAGCGCGGATCAAGTGACCGCGCCACGACCGCTCGCGCGAAGGCAAGGTGCGCGATGATGCGCTCGCCGCTCGCCGGTCCATCCATCGCCCGCCACGCTCCCCGACGCGGAAGTTAGTCATGGTCGGAGAGGGTGTCAATAGCCAATTGACGCAGATATCCACAGAAGCCGAGAAGATCTTTGACCGATACGCATACCCGGACTGGCTGCGCATCCACAGCCTTCTAGTGGGCCGGATCGCCGAGACGCTCGTGTTTGCTTACGGGACTCTCGGTGCTGAGTCGCTGGACGTCGCACTCGCCGGGTACCTGCACGACATCGGACGCAGTCCCTTGGTCGCTGCTGATGCGCGTGAGCACAACGAACTGTCGGCGCTGATCCTCGCCGCCGAAGGTCTCGCCGGTTCGGTGGAACCCGCGCGCCGTCACGCGATCT
>DATEZK010000422.1:0-3255 GCA_035255665.1 Candidatus Limnocylindria bacterium | reverse complement strand
GCAGCATCTTGGGGTCCGCGTCCCACTGATAGCGGACCGGGATGACGCGGAAGATGCCGTGCCGGTCCTGCAGTGACAGGAAGTCGACGTCGATGGACTCGGTGATGACAAGCGTGCCGTCGCGCTGGATCTCGATGTCGGCGCCGAAGCGGTCGATGACCCAGCCGTCGTCGGCGGCCGCGGGCGCCGCGAAGAGCAGCAGTACCGCGACAGCAGCCAGCAGCGAGGCTGACGCGAGCCGGCGCATGCCGGCGCTCATTCCAGCAGGCTGGCGAAGATGCTCGCGAGGCCGAGGAAGGTCATGAACCCCGCGATGTCCGTGATCGTCGTGAGCACGATCGACGATGACTGCGCCGGGTCCTGCCGGAGACTCTTCAGCACGAGCGGCACCGCCGCGCCGGACATCCCAGCCACGCTCATCGAGATGACCATCGCCGTTCCGATCACGAGCGCGAGGCCGGCGCTCTGGCTCCAGATGTACACGGCCACCGCGGTGACGGCCGCACACGCGAAACCGTTGATGATCCCGGTCCCCGCCTCCTTCCAGATGAGCCGCGGCCAGTGCGTCGGACGGATCTCGCGTAGCGCCAGGCCGCGCATCGTCACGGCGAGCGCCTGCATGCCGCTGTTGCCGGATTGGCCCGCGACCACGGGCATCAGGACCGCGAGCGCCGTGAAGCGGGCGATGGTCCCCTCGAACAGGCCGACGACGAATGCCGCGGCGAACGCGGTCGCGAGGTTGATCTCCAGCCACGGCAGGCGCTGCCGGACGGCGAAGCCGACGCGCGACAGAGCGCGTTCCTCCTTACCGACGCCGACCATCGTCTGCATGCCCATCGTCGCCTCGGCCTCGGCCGCGGCCACGAGCTGGCGGTAACGGATCACTCCGACGAGCTTCGAGTCTGCGTCGACGACGGGCAGGGTCGCGACCCGCCGCTCGTCGAGCGCTTTCACGACCTCTTCCCGCGAGGCGTTGACGAAGACGGAGATCGGCTCGCCGCGAATGAGGTCGCGCAGCTGGGTCTCCGGCTCCGCGGTCGCGATCTCACCAAGGGGCACGGCACCGGCGAGGCGCCCACTCGCGTCCATGAGGTAGATCGAGCCGAGCTCCTTCTCCTTGAACGTCCGCATCTTCCGGAGCGCCCCTTCGACCGTCGTGTCGGGTCCGAATGCGCTGATCCGCGGATCCATGAGGGCGCCGGCAGAGTCCGCCGGGTACGCGAGCATCTCGCGGATCTGCTCCGCGACGCGCTCGTCCAGGCGAGCGAGCTGCGCTTCGCGCGCGCTCGGGTCGAGCCCGCCGATGATCGGGGCCGCTTTCGCGGGATTGGTGACGGCGAGGATGGCGCGCACGAGGACGTCGTCGAGAAGCGCGAGCACGTCGGCGGCGACCCGGGGATTCAGGCGCTCGAGGATCTGCGCCGCGGCGATCGGCGTCGGCGCGCGCGCGAGGAGCAGCGCCGTGTCCTCGGGCGCACGCTCGTTGAGGAAGGCCGCGACCTCCTCGGGGTGGTGCCGCAGGTACTCGCTGTTGAGGGCGCGCGCGGTCTCGAGCTCGATGTCGGCGAGCGTGAGGATCTTCCCCGCAACGCGGTCGATCGTGCTGGTCGCTTCAGCCACGCCGACAGTATCGCCGAACGAATGAGCGCTCGGCGCTAGCGGATCGTGATCGAGCTCGCTCCCGCTGTGACTCTCACCGTGACGCGTGCCGCGGCCGAACCGTATCCCGCCGTCTCCGCGGTGCTGCCGCTCACGATGACACGCGCGTTCGTGCTTCTCAGCGAGAGGAGCGCCCCGGTCGTCGTCACGCGTACCTCTACCCCTTCCGGGACATCGATGATGATGTTCGAGGCTCCCGCGTTCACTTCGATCCTGACCTCGGGGGTGGGTTTCGTCGTCGGCTCCGCGGTCGCCGGCGTCGGCCTCGGCAGCGTAAGCGTCACCGACGCCGCGCCGACATTGAGTTCGGCGCTGCTGACCATGACGTCGCTGAGGTCGATGAGGAACTCGCCAGCGCCGCCATTGAGCTCGAGGTCAGTTGGAACGTTGCTCGCCACCCGCGCCTCCACTTCGGTTGTGACGCCGCTGACGCGACCTCTCCCGCTGTGATCGATGCGCACGTCGGCGTGTTCGCCAGCCTTGTCGAAATCAGCGCGGCGTAGGCGCAGGTCCTCGTTCGGGCTATGCGCCTCGACGAGCGTGGTGCTCCCCCCGCTCACGCGAAAACGACCCGCGCCGCCGTTGATGTCGAGCGACAACGAGGTCGCGCTGCGCCGCTCGACGGACACATCGCGCTGGCCAACGCCGCCCGTGTCGTGGTCGAAGAAAAACGGACCGCTAAACACCGTGGGCTGGGTCGCAAGGAGCGTCAATCCCAGAGCGATGACCGCTACATCGATGCCGAGTGCGGCAAGCGGCCAGCGCCGGCCGATCGCGATATCGACACCGGCGAGGATGAGCAGGAGCGGCCAGAGATTCAGAAGCTGGATCGCGGTCACGCCTGGGACGTAACCGAAGTTCACGAGCAGGAACACGAGACCGATCGTGATCAGGATGAGCGGCCAGGAGAGGCTGCGGTGCGCGCTCATCGACGCACGCGCTGCGCGAGCAGCAACACACCGATCGCGATGAAGACGAGGGGCCACGCCAGATCCCATCGGACCATGCGGAAGAGACCAGCATTGCTAAGGAGGAAGATCGCGCCGAGCGCGATCAGCACGATCCCGAACGCCGCGCGGTTCCGCTCCGCCACTGCGGGATCGGACGGCCGCGGGGCGGCAGGCGGCGCGACGGCCGGCGCCGGTGCATCCGGGTCGCTGCTCGCGGCACCTTCAAGGGTCGAGGTCGTGACGTCGGACGTCTTTACGAAGGGCACGGGCTGGCCCGGGAGCGGCATGAGAACGACGAGGACGATGTAACCGAGCAGACCGAGGCCCCCGGTGAAGATCGTGCCCAGCACGAAGAAGACGCGGACCAGCGTGGGGTCGACCTGCAGGTACTCCGCGATGCCGCCGCACACGCCGGCGACGACCTTGTTGGTGATGCTCCGTTCAAGACGCGTTGGCATGAACAACCCTTTCTCGCAGCTCGTGCGCTGTCGCAATGGCCAGCGCCGCAAATAGGCTCAGAGGTACGACAGGCTGCTGTGCGATCTCGGCGATCGCGCTCGCCGGGACGGCCAGCGTCGCGAGCAGTGTGAGAGCGACATCGAACACGCTCGCGACGGCCGTCGGGAGGAAGAACACGACCGCGGAC
>DATEZK010000421.1:0-2170 GCA_035255665.1 Candidatus Limnocylindria bacterium | reverse complement strand
GTGACCGCCCTCGCAACGTTCTTCTCGCGCTTCGTGGTGAACATCTTTGGCAACGTCCTGCTGCTCATCGGGATCCTCGTCGTCGTCGCGCGCGAGGACCTGCGCGCAGGCCTCGCGCTGACCGGGTTCGCTCTCTTCGCGGTCTTCATCATGGCCGGCCCGCTGCGCAACATCGCGGCGAAGTACTGGCAGCGCGTGCGCGAGGTCTCGGCGCAGATGTACGGCTTCCTCGGCGAGCGCCTGGGAGGGACCGAGGACATCCGCTCCAGCGGCGCGGAGACGCACGTCATGAACGAGCTCACTTTCCATCACCGCGCGTGGCTGGCAGCGCGACGCCGAGCCGTCTTCGCGGGCACGTTCCTCTGGTCGACGACGGTCCTGCTGTTCGCCATTGGCAACGCGGTCGCATTCGGGATCGGTGCATATCTCTGGAGCCTGGGCGCCATCACGCTCGGCACGGTCTATCTCCTCTTCCATTACACGGACATGCTCCGGCGGCCGATCGAGCAGTTCCGCCGCGAGCTCGAGGAGCTCCAGCGCGCGATCGCGAGCGTCGGCCGCGTCACCGAGCTGCTCCGCACCGAGACGCGGCTGCCAGAGGGCCGGGGCGTGCCGATCCCCGGCGGACCGCTCGCGGTCGAGCTCGACCGCGTTTCGTTCTCGTACGAGGAGTCGGAGAAGGAGCGAGAGGATCTCGTGCTTCGCGACGTGTCGCTGCGGCTCGCGCCGGGCGAGGTCCTCGGGATCCTCGGTCGCACCGGCAGCGGCAAGACGACGCTCGCGCGGCTCCTGCTCCGCTTCTACGACCCCACGTCCGGCGCGATCCGCATCGGGGGCATCGATCTGCGCGACGCGCGCCTCGACGACGTACGCGAGCGCGCGACGCTCGTGAGCCAGGACGTCCAGCTGTTCCACGCGCGCGTGCGCGAGAACGTCACCTTCTTTGACCCGACCATCGACGACGACCGGATCACGTCGGTGCTCGAGCGGATCGGCCTCGGCGGCTGGCTGCGCGCGCTTCCCCACACCGCTGACGGCGACGGCGCGCTCGAGTCGGAGATGCTGGCCGGCGGCCTCTCCGCCGGCGAGGCGCAGCTACTCGCCTTCGCGCGCGTGTTCCTCCGCGACCCCGGTCTCGTCATCCTCGACGAGGCGTCCTCACGCCTCGATCCGGCGACGGAGCGGCACATCGAGCGCGCGATCGACGCGCTACTCGCGGATCGGACGGGCATCGTGATCGCGCACCGTCTCGCGACGGTGCAGCGCTGCGACCGGATCCTCATCCTCGAGGAGGGGCGCATCGTCGAAGAAGGACCACGCGCCGCCCTCGCTCAGGACACCTCGTCGCGCTTCTCCGAGCTGCTCCGCACCGGGCTCGAGCAGGTGCTGGTATGAGCACGCAGTCGCTCGGCACCGGGCGCTTCCTCCTGCGCATGACGCACTACCGGCCCTGGCTGTACTGGGTCGACAACGTCCTCTGGACGGCGGTGTACTGCGCGCGCCTCGTACCCGGACTCGTCGCGCAGCAGGCATTCGACACGCTGCAACGTGGGACCGCGGACCCACCGGCGATCGCATGGCTCGCGGCGGCGTTCGTCGGGGCCGGTCTCGCGGCGGCGGTCGCCGAGACGAGCGGCATGGCGTGGGACGTCCACTTCCGATTCAGCATGAGCGCGGTCCTGCAGCGCAACATGCTCGCGGAGATCCTGCGGCGTCCCGGCGCGCGCGCCTTGGACCGCTCGCCGGGCGAGGCGCTCAGCGTGTTCCGCGACGACGTCCAGCACGCCGAGGATGGCAGCGACTGGACTGTCGACATGTTCAGCATGACGGTCTTCGCGATCTTCGCGATGGCGATCCTCATCAATGTGAACGCAACCATCACGATCTTCGTGTTCGTCCCGCTCGTGGCGATCATTGCCGTCGCGCAGGTCGCGACGCGGCGGCTGCAGGCGTCGCGCGCGGCCAGCCAGGTCGCGACGAGTCGCGTCACCGGTGCGCTCGGCGAGATCTTCGGCGCAGTGCAGGCCGTGCAGATCGCGCGCGCCGAGCGCGGCGTCGTCGAGCATTTCCGCCGGCTCAGCGAGATCCGCCGGAAGGCCGTGCTCCGCGAGCGCGCCTTCTATCTGCTGACCGGCTCGGTCTACTGGAACACGGTCCATCTCGGGACGGG
>DATEZK010000420.1:0-8694 GCA_035255665.1 Candidatus Limnocylindria bacterium | reverse complement strand
CACGTCGAGATCGCGCAGCGGGTCGCCATCCACGACCACGAGGTCGGCCCATGAGCCGGCCGCGATACGGCCCGCCTTTGGACTTCCGACGACATTTGCAGCGACGGTCGTGGCCGCGACGAGTGCTTCGGTGCGCGAGAGCCCTGCCTCGGTGAGGTAGATCAGCTCGAGAGCGAAGCGCTCGTGCGTGTTGAACGGCGTCCCCGCGTCGGTTCCGGTCGCGATCCGCACGCCCGCTTTGTGCGCCGCGCGGACTCCCTCCTGATGCTTCGTGGCCACGAGGCGCGCGCGTTCCATGACCCGCGCGGGCAACGCCGCGCCGTTCTCGATGATGCGGCGGAGCGCGGAGAACGTCGGCACCAGCGCGACGTTCTTCTCCTTGATCACACGGATCGTCTGCTGATCCAGAAGCGTCGCGTGCTCGATCGAGTCGATGCCCGCCTCGGCGGCGATGCGCATGCCCTCGGCGCCATGCGCGTGGGTCGTGATCCTGATGCCGGCGCGATGCGCTTCCTCGACGGCCGCTCGAGTTTCCTCCGGCGAATACGCCGCGAGCTCGGGACCCGCACCCTCGCCCAGCACGCCGCCGGCGGAGAACAGCTTGATGACGGCGGCGCCGACGGCGACCTGCTCGCGCGTCGCCCCGCGGACGGCGTCGGCTCCGTCGGCGATGCGGCCGACCTCCATGCCGTGGCCGCCGGTGATCGTGATGCCGCGAGCGGACGCGATGATGCGCGGTCCCTCCAGCCCGCCACGATCGATCTGCCGCGCGAGCTCCACCACCATCGAGCCGTTCGCACCCAGGTCGCGCACGGTGGTCACGCCGCTGCGCGCAGTGATGCGTGCGTTGCGGAATGCCTTGAGCGTCGCCGCCGCCTCGCTCTGCCGCGCCTCGGCATCGAAGTCGGCGCTGCCGTCGAACGTGAGATGCGCGTGGCAGTTTATGAATCCGGGCAGCGCGAACTTGCCACCCGCTTCGACCGGTCGTGACTTCTCACCCTTTGGCGTCTTCGGTATGCGCGAACGCTTGCCGAACCAGGTGATCTCGCCATCCTCGATCACGAGTGCCGCGTCGGACGTTGCCTTGGTGCCGTCGAAAAGGCCGTCGATCTCGAGGACCGTTCGCATCGCGAGGCAGTATCGTCCACCGATGCCTCACCCGCTCGTCGAGCGTCTTCGCGCGCGCGGCTTCGTGATGCCCGACTACGACGGCGGCGGTCTGTTGAACGTTTCCGCGACCGTTCTCGACGTGCTGGGCGCGCGCGACGCCGGTGACGCGCCGCCACTGGTGGGGCTCGATCCAAAGCTGCGCGAGGGCGTGCGGCAGGTCGTCGTGATCCTGGCCGATGGCCTTGGCTGGTGGCAGCTCGAGATGTTGTGCGACCAGGGCCACATGCCGTTCCTCGCCGGCCTGCGAGAGCGTGCGCGCCGACGCGATGACGCGCAGCTCATCGAGGCGACGACGGTGTTCCCGTCCACGACTGCCGCCGCGATCACGACGATGAACACCGCCCGAACGCCGCTCGAGCACGGCAACATCGCCTACTTCGTCTGGCTCGAGGAGTTCGCGCAGGTGACCGCGATGCTCCGGTGGGGGCCCGCGGTCAAGCGCCGCGGGTCGTATTTCGACGATCCGGCCATCGACCCGCTCCGGTTCGTGCTGGTGCCGTCGATCCACGCCCGTCTGCGCGAGCGCGGCATCGCGTCGTACCTGGTCGAGCCCGAGATCTTCCGATCGGAGGCGATGACGCGGATGCACGCAGCCGAGGCGACCTTCCTCGGATATGTCGTTCCGTCGACGATGGGCGTGCGCCTGCGCGGTCTTCTCGGCGCGCCGCGACCTTCGTACGTCTACGCGTACTGGTCCGGCATAGACACGGTCTCGCATCTATACGGTCCGCGCAGTGACGAGGCCGCGATCGAGGCCTCCATCCTCGACATCTCGCTGCGGTACGCGCTCGCGGATCGCTCCGGAGGCGACACGCTGGTCATCGTCACTGCGGACCACGGGCACGCGACGACGGATCCGGACAAGATGCTGGACTTCGTCGGCGACGAAGACCTACGGGCGCTGCTGCGCAATCCGCCCGCCGGTGAACCACGCCTGGCGTTCCTGCATACCGATCGTCCTGACCAGGTGCGCGAGCACATCGACCGCAAGTGGCCGGGCCTCGTCACGCTGCTCGACCGTGACGAACTGATCGACGCTGGGCTGTTCGGCCGCGGCGACCCGATCATGGCGCGCCGGCGCATCGGCGAAGTCGTCGCGCTTCTCGACCGTGACCTCTCCGCGTCCATCGTGAGGGTGGAAGGACAGACACTCCGGCATCGTGGATCGCACGGTGGGATGACGGCCGACGAGATGCGCATCCCGGTCCTCGCATGGCGAGCCTGAGCACGCTCGCCTAGCATTCCGCCGATGGCAACGACGTCATACCTCGAGGCGGTCGCGGGCGGCATGGTCACCGCAGCGGCGTTCAGCGACGACGACGCGGCGGTGCAGGCCGTGACGCTGCTGCTTGAATCGGGCGTCCGCGAGCAGGACATCAGTGTGCTCGCGCGCAACGCGAAGCGCGCCGAACTCGTCGCCGGCGGCCGCGCCTGGCTCCCCGGGAAAGGCTGGGGTGGCCTTCGTTATCGCCTTCGGAAGCTGCTGCCCGGCGGCATCATCCCGCGCGATATCCGCAAGCGGTACGCGGCAGCGCTCGACGAGGGGAAGATCGTCGTCGTGGCGGCGGCCGGTGGGCAACCGCCGGACACGATCGCCGCGCTGCTCCATCAAGCGCGCGGCGAGGCTGTGGATCAGTGGTGGCAGACGCCGACGTACATCTTCGCGCCACCGGAGCTCGCGGGTCCGTTCTAGCGGAGGACCAGCCGCCTACTCGTATCGCAGTGCGCTCAGCGCGGACATCCGCATCGCGCGGCGCGAGGGTAGGAAACCGGCGACGAGACTGACGATGAGCGCGAGACCCATCGCGCCGAGCGCGAGCGTAAGGTCGACGATGAAGATCGGTGCGGGGCTCGCCTGCGGATTGAGGTTGCGGATCACGAGCTCGATGACCTGACCGCCGAGCACGCCGAGCGCAAGGCCGATGACGCCGCCGAACACCCCGACGAGCGCCGCCTCCGCGAGGAAGAGCGAACGGATATCGCGCGGTGACGCGCCGACGGCCTTCATGATCCCGATCTCGCGCGTGCGCTCGAGCACGGCCATGACCATCGTGTTCGCGATTCCGATCGCGGCGACCAGCAGCGCGACGCCGCCGATGCCGGCGAGAATGCCGCGGAACACGCCGAACCCCCGGTCGATCTGCTCGATGACCTGCTTGAGCGAGAACGCGCTGAAACCGAGCTCCTGCACGGACTTCACCACGTCTGCGACGTACCGTGAGTCCTCGGACTCGATCGCGACGCCGCTGTAGCCGGTGCCTTGTCGCAGCGCGTCGGCGGTCAGCCCGCGATTCTCCGCGCCCGCGACCAGCGCGTCCTCGAGCGGGATGCGGACCGACGTCTGCGACGCCTGCTCGTCGAAGACGCCGACGACCGTGACGACGTAGTCGCGCGGCGTGCCGCTGCCGCTGATGCGCGTGTTGCCGAGCTTCACCGCGCCCCCCAGCCGCAGCGTCACTTTCTTTCCGACTGCCGCTCCCGGCGTGGGAGCGATGAGGCGCGCGAGGTTGCCCGGGATCACGGCGACACCGCGCTCGCTTGGCTCGAGGTGACGACCCGCGAGCAGATCGCCACGGTCGATCGGTGCGCCGGCCTCGATGCCCTGCGGGCGGATCGCCGCGTCTTCACCGCCCTCGAGGAGCGTTCCCAGCGGCGCGTCGTACTGGCGGTAGACGGACTCGGCATGCGGGATCAATCTGAACTTCGCGACGTGGTCGTCGCTGATCATCCGCGGCACGGCGGACAGCCCGGTGGCACCCGGCTGGAACGGCTGCACGGTGACGAGCCGCAGATCGCCGATCGAGAAGATCGACCGCTTGACGTTGTCCTCCGCACCCGTCGCCAGGGCGATGAGGAGCACCACCAGGGCCGTTCCGATCGCGACGCCGAGCGTGGTGAGGCTCGAGCGCAGGCGTGAGCGCGTGTAGTTGCCGAACGCGAGCGCGAAGAGATCGGATGACCTCAATTCACGATCCGTCCGTCGCGCATCCGCACGACGCGCTGCGCGCGCGACGCGATGGCCGCGTCGTGGGTGACGAGCACGACCGTCTGCCCGCGCGCGTGCAGCTCGGCGATGACCGCGAGCAGTGCCTCGCCGTTCGCGGAGTCGAGGTTGCCCGTCGGCTCGTCGGCCAGCAGTAGCGGCGGATCGGTCACGAGCGCGCGGGCGATCGCCGTGCGCTGCATCTCGCCACCGGAAAGCTGGCTGGGCAGATGCGAAGCGCGGGGCCCCATCCCGAGGCGGTCGAGAACGACGCGCGCGCGTTCGAGTCGGGTCTCCCGCGCGATGCCGGCGAACACGAGCGGCAGCGCAACGTTTTCGACGACGCGGTAGCGGGGGAGCAGGTTGAAGGCCTGGAAGATCATGCCCACCTTGTCCCGTCGGTAGCCGGCCAGCGTCACCTCATCCAGCGCGGAGAGGTCAGCGCCATCGACGACGACCGACCCGAGCGTTGGGCGCTCGAGGCCGGCGAGGATGTTCAGCAGAGTCGACTTTCCGGAGCCAGACGGTCCCATCACCGCCAGGAACTCGCCGCGCCGCACCTCGAGTGTCACGCCGTCGAGCGCCGACACTGCCGTCGCGCCGGTCGGATAGACGCGCGCGACATCGGTCGCGCGCACGATCACGCCTTCCGTCGCAGCCATGCGCGGAGCGCCGCCTCGAACGCGGTGGGCGCTTCGATATTCGCGATGTGTCCCGCGCCGGGGATGACGCTCAGGGTGGCGCCCGGGATCGCGTCGGCGATGGTCTGCGACATCTCGAGCGGCGTGATGGAGTCTTCCTCGCCGACGACGACGGCGGTCGGAACGTCGATCGTCGGCAGATCCGGGCGGCTGTCCGGCCGGTGCGCCATCGCGATGCTTCCCTGCGCGACGCCATCCGGCGTCTGACCGCGGATCATCTTGAGGAGCGGATCCCAGTGCGGTGAGCCTTTGCGCAGCCACTGCGGCGGCGTCTTCAGCAGCGCCTCGATTCCGTGTTCGCGGATCAATGCCGCGAGCCGCAGTCGACGGTCGCGCGCTTCGTCGTTGTCGGCTTCCGCGCGCGTGTCGGCTAGGAAGAGACGTTCGATGCGCGGGCGATGGCGGCGCCACATGGCGAACGCGACGTAGCCGCCCATGGAGATGCCGGCGACCGCGGCTTGCTCGATCCTCGCGGCGTCCATCGCCGCGATCACGCTGTCGGCGTAGTCGTCCATCGACGCATCGCCGCGCGGCACGGCCGTGCCGCCGAAGCCCGGGAGGGAGGGCGCGATGATCGGATCGGCCGCGTCGCGCAGAGCCCGACGCTCGTGCTCCCACATCGCGCCACTGAGCGGGAAGGCATGGATGAGCACCAGAGCGGTCACCTCGGTCCAGTTTGAGCCAGAATCGACGCGTGCGGGTGATACGCGTCACCAAGGCCGGACGCGAGCGGTCGGACAACCCGATCTTCGTCGGAGAGGTCGACTACCAGACCGCTGTCGGTGAGGAAAGCCGCGATCTACGCCTCTCGGAGGTGCACTTCAAACGCGGCGCCGTGAACAAGCCGCACGTCCACACGACCGATCAGATCCTGGTCATCACCGAGGGCGAGGGCCTGGTCGCGACCGACGACGAGCGCCACGAGGTGTCCGCGGGCGACGTCGCCTTCATCCCGGCGAACACGAAGCACTGGCATGGGGCGCGGCCCGACAAAGACATGACGCACTGGTCGATCCTCGGCAACGGCAAGACGACGATCGCCGACTAGATGACGCGGGAGCGGTTCGTCGTCGCCGCCGGCGTGGTCGGCCTGGTCGTGCTGACCGTGGTGCTCTTTCTCGGCAGCCTCGCGAACGCGCGCGCCGTCGGGATCGACAGCTTTCAGCGCAGCGCCGATCCGCAGAAGATCATCGTGAACGTCACGATCGGTCTTGGTGACGAGCTCGCCGAGCGATCGGTGGACGAAGACGAGCGAACGGTCAGGGTCACGGTGCGCGTCAAGCAGCCCGCCGGCCCGCGGGACCTGCTGGGCATCCCGGTCCCCGTCGTCGTCTCGCTCAAGCGGCCGCTCGAGGGCCGCACTGTTCTCGACCACAACGGAAGCCAGGTGCGCGATCTCGGCCTGTATGTCGGCCCTGCGACGCCTCGTCCTTAGAACTGCGCTGGGAGCTCCGCGCCCGCCATCCGCTCGAGCCGCGCGATGCGCTCGGCGATGGGCGGGTGTGTCGCGAAGAGTCCGCCGAGCCCACCGGGCAGCAACGGCTGCACGATGAACAGTGGCGCGACGGCCGGATTCACCGGCAGCGGGATCTTCTTGCCGTGCGCCTCCATCTTGCGGAGGGCCGACGCGAGAGCGAGCGGGTCGTTCGAGAGCGCGGCACCCTGATCGTCCGCGCCGTACTCGCGCGAGCGGCTGACGGCAAGCTGCACGAGCATCGCCGCGATCGGGAGCAGGATGATCCCCAGGATCATGCCGATCATGCCGAGCGAGCCCGAGTCGCGATTGTCTCGGTTGCCGCCGCCCATCCACATCGACCACTGCGCCATCTGCGCCATGTAGCTGATCGCGCCGGCGACTGACGCGACGACCGCCATCACGAACGTGTCGCGGTTGCGTACGTGTCCGACCTCGTGCGCGAGCACGCCGGTGAGCTCGCGCTCCGTGAGGATGTCGAGGATGCCCCGCGTCACGGCGACCACCGCGTGCTGCGGGTCGCGGCCGGTGGCGAAGGCGTTCGGGGCGGGCTGATCGATGACGAAGACGCGTGGCGTCGGCAAGCCGCCGGTCTCGGCGACGCGGCTCACGATCCGATAGAGGTCCGGTGCCTCGGCTTCGGTCACCGGTTTCGCGCCGGCGAACGACAGCGCGATGCGGTCGCTGAACCACCAGGCGCCGAAGTTCATGAGAAGCGAGATGAGGAGCGCCGGGAGTACCGCCTCCGGGCCGAAGAAGAGCCGCGCTGCGGCGATCAGGATCAGGGTCAGTAGCGTGAGGAGTCCGACGACCTTAATGGTGTTCACTTACAGCTCCCGCGGAGTGAGTCCGGAGTGAGTCCGGTCGATGATTTGCGCGGCCAAGAACGTGAGCGCGATCAGCCAAAGCGCGGCGGCTGTCATCGCTAGCAGCGCGAACAAGACATATCCGAACGTGACGACCAGGATCGCGCCGCCCACGGCAATGGGCTCGATGTCTCCTCCTGAGAGGATCGGCAGCGGCGGTCGAAGGAGATAGATAAGGGCCGCGGAGCAGCTGACGACCAGCGCCGCCCTGAGAACACCGTGACGGTCGATCTTCTTGATGGTGGTCATATTCAAATCAACCAGCTCGACTGACTTGCAATTCCGTTACCAAATCGTATTCCGCGCCGTGGTAGTGGGACTGCTGACCAGGCGGCGTGACTGCTTTCTGACGAGCGCTACGCGATCGACGCGAGGTATTCGTCGAGCTTGGCGTAGCTCTCGGTCGCGCCATGCTCGGTCGGACCGACATCCCCGTCGCGAAGCTGCTGCGACGGGTACAGGACCGTGCTCGTCATGGTCGTTCGCCCGCGATCTTCGACCAGGTCAGTCGTCACGAGCAGCTCACCCGGGAAGTCCTCCAGCTCGAACGTCAGGGTATGGACGAAACGCTCCGGCGGCGCGATCTCGCGGTAGACGCCGCGCATCCCGATCTCAGTGCCATTGGCGCGACGCACGACGAAGCGGAATGCGCCGCCCACCTTGAGATCGACCTCGCATACCGCCAGCGACCACCCTCGTGGTCCATACCAATGCTCAAGGACATCGGGATCGGTCAAGGCATCAAAGACCTGGCCGCGCGCCGCGTCAAAGTCGCGCGTGATCACCGTCTCTCGCGTCCCGCGCTTGGCGACTTTCAACGTGCTGGTGTTGTTCACTCGTCGCGAATGCTAGATCGCCGCGACGATTTCGACGATCCGGTGACTCGGCAGCTCGAGAGAGACGTACGAGGGGAGGCCGAGCCTGGCCCACAGCTCCGAAGCGTCCACGTGCGCGCGTGACGCGACGAACAACGACATCACAGTCCCGTGACTCACGACGACGACGTCGCCGGCCTCTTCGCTGACGACTTGATCGACGGCGTTCGCGAATCGCGTGAGCGCGGCGGATCCGGACTCGTTCCCGAACACGACGGCATCCGGATGCGCGAAAAGATCCCGCATGCGCGAGGCGAATACATCGGCCCTTAGGAAGCCGGCGGCGCGGCGATCGTGCTCGTGCAGGCCCTCGACCGTCGCGAACGGCAATCGCAATCGCTTCGCGATGATCGAGCCCGTCTCTGTGGCCTTGGGCTCAAGGCTCGCGACGATCTTCGTCGGTCTGTAATGCGCAGAACGCAGGCGGTCGGCCACGGCGTTGGCTCCGGCAATACCTTCAGGGCGCAGCAGCCACTGATGCGCCGGTGTCTCGACGTCCACCTGAGGCATCGCGTGCTTGACGAGCACCAGGTGCCGCGCCTCAAAGCTCTTTACGGGAGAAGCTCCACACCGCAAGCGCGAGTATTCCGACGATCCAGACGACGGACCAGACGATGTACGCCGG
>DATEZK010000419.1:0-3462 GCA_035255665.1 Candidatus Limnocylindria bacterium | reverse complement strand
CGTCGTTCCGTCGCAAGGCCGAACGCGGCGGCGTCTCCGCGATGGTGGATTACGCCCTCTGGGGCGGACTGGTCAGCGCGGATCTCGCGCCGCTGCTCGAGCTCAAGACGTCCGGCGTCGTGGGGCTGAAGGCATTCCTCTGCCCCAGTGGAGTTCCGGAGTTCCCGTATCTCGATGCCGAGACGCTGACGGCCGCGCTCGCTGCGGCCACGGTCGCCGGCCACCTCGTCGCCGTGCACGCCGAGGATGAGGCGCTGGTCGCGAAGGGGACCGAGCAGCTGCACGTGATGAATCGGCGCGACCGCGCGGCGTGGCTCGAATCGAGGCCGCCCGCCGCGGAGCGGCGCGCCATCGAGCGCCTCGCTGAGGCCGCGCGCGAGACCGGAGCGCGCGTCCATGTCGTGCACGCGTCGAGCTCCGCGGCGGTGACGGCTGTCGTTCGTGCGCGCGAGCGCGGCGCGGAGATCACGGTCGAGACGTGCCCGCACTACCTGCTCTTCAGCGCTGAGGACGTCGATCGCATCGGGCCGGCGCTGAAATGCGCACCGCCGATCCGCGACGCATCGTCTCGCGAGCGGCTCTGGCAGCACCTGATCGACGGCGACATCGATCTCGTCGCCTCCGACCATTCGCCGTGCCCGGCCGAGGCGAAGGCGCGTGGCGATAACGACATCTGGGAAGCGTGGGGCGGCGTCACCGGGATCCAGTCGCTGCTTCCGGTGATGCTCAGCGAGGGCGTCCACCGTCGCGGCCTTAGGCTGGCCACGCTCGCGCGTCTCGTCGCGGGCGGGCCCGCGCGGCTCCTCGGGCTCTGGCCGCAAAAGGGCGCGATCCAGCGTGGCGCGGACGCGGATGTCGCGCTCGTCGCGCTCGACCGCGAGTGGACCTTCGAGGTCGAGCAGCTGCAGGCGCGCAGCGGCCTCAGCCCGTATGTCGGGCAGTCGTTCCGCGGAGCGGTCGTGCGCACGCTCGTGCGCGGCGTGACCGTCTTCGACCGCGGCGATTTCGTCGAGGAGAAGCGTCCCGCCCGGTTCGGCCGTCTGGTAACGAGAATGGCATCGTGAAGACCGCGGAGGGCGTGGCCATCGACGAGCGGCGCTTGCTGCGGCGCCTCGATGAGCTGGCGCAACGTGGCGCTCTCCCGGGCGGCGGGCTGTATCGCGCGCTCTACACGCCGTCGTGGGTCTCCGCGACCGAGCTGGTCTCGGGTTGGATGAAGGAAGCGGGGCTGCTTGTGCGGCGCGATGCGGTCGGCAATGTCTGGGGACGCGTGGAAGGTTCGCGCGGTGGGCGCGTCATCGTCACCGGCTCGCACATCGACACCGTGCGCGGCGGCGGAGCACTCGATGGCGCGCTCGGCGTCGTCGCCGCGGTCGAGGCCGTCGCGAGTCTCGTGGCCGAGTTCGGCCGGCCGACGCGCATCCTCGAGGCTGTCGCGATCTGCGAGGAGGAGGGCAGCCGTTTCAACACGAACTTCTGGGGGGCGCGCGCGATCGCCGACCGCATCGAGCCCGATGAGGCCACGCGCGTTCGCGACGCCGACGGCGTCACGCTGGCGGATGCGATGCGTGTGGTCGGTCTCGATCCGGCGAATGTCGCGCAGGCGATCCGGCGCGACATCGACACCTTCATCGAGCTGCACGTCGAGCAGGGACCGATACTCGAGGAACAGGGACCGCGTCTCGGCGTCGTGCGAACGATCGTCGGGACCGCGCACCTCGAGGTGACCGTCCGCGGGCAACCCGACCATGCCGGTGCCACGGCGATGGACCGCAGGCGCGACGCTCTTCTCGGTGCGGCCGCGATGACGCTCGCGATCGCCGAAGCCGCGAAGGACATGGGACCTCCCGCCGTGGCGACGGTCGGGACCATCAGCGTCGAGCCCGCGCAGGTGAATGTCGTGCCGGGTGTAGCGCGTTTCACCGTCGACGCGCGTCACAGCGACAACGCGCAGCGCGTAGCGCTGGTCGCGGAGATCACCAAGGTCTGCAAGGTCGCCGGTCGCGAACGCGAGCTCGCTGTGGACGTGCGCACGCTCCGCGATCGGCCACCGGTCCAGCTGAATGAGCGCGTCACCGATGTCGCGCGCCGCGCGTGCGTCGCCTGCGGCGTCACGCCCCGTGACATGACGAGCGGCGCCGGCCATGACGCGCAGGTGCTGAGCGCCGCGGCGCACGCGGGGATGATCTTCGTTCCGAGCGTTGGCGGCCGCTCGCATTGTCCCGAGGAGGCCACGGCGGCCGAGGACGTGATCCTCGGGACACGGGCGCTCGCGACGGCACTTCGCGAGCTGGCGTACTCCTGATGGCCATCCTGCTGCACGGCGGAACGCTTCTCCCGATGGCCGAGGGCGCGCGTCCAGTGAGCGCCGACATTCTCGTGAGCGGCGCGCGCATCGGCCAGATCGGCACCGACCTGCCGACGCCGCCCGACACCGAGGTCGTGGACTGCTCGGGCTGCTACCTGATGCCGGGCCTGGTCCAGACGCACGTGCACCTGGTGCAGACCATGTTTCGCGGTATCGCCGAGGACCTCGGTCTTCTCGACTGGCTGCGTCGCTTCATCTGGCCGCTCGAGGCGGCCCATGACGAGGCATCGGTCCGCGCCTGCGTGCGACTTGGTCTCGGCGAGCTCATCACCACCGGCACGACGACGATCCTCGATATGGGCACGACGCGCTGGGGCGATGTCGTCGCCGAAGAGCTCGTGCGCTCGGGCATCCGCGCGCGTTTCGGCCAGGCGATGATGGATATGGGCGAGCACGTTCCGGCGGACCTGGTCGAGAACACGCGGGCGTCGCTCGACGCGAGCGCGGACCTCCTGAAGCGCTGGAGCAAGGCCGGCGCGGGTCGCATCGGCTACGCGTATGCGCCGCGCTTCGCCCTGTCGTGTACGCGCGAGCTTCTCGAAGCGGTCGGGATGCTGGCGAAGATGAGCGAGACGCTGGTGCACACGCACTCGAACGAAAGCGTCGAGGAACGCTCCGCGGTGCAGGGCGTGACCGGCATGTCGCCGATCGGCTACCTCGAGCAGGTCGGAATCGCGACGCCGCGGACGATCATCGCGCATGGGGTGCACGTCGACGACGCGGAGCTACAGATCCTGCGCGAGAGCGGCAGCGCGGTCACGCACTGTCCGTCGTCGAACCTCAAGCTCGGCTCGGGCGTCGCGGACGTCGTTCGCCTGCGACAGGCGCGGATCACCGTTGGCATCGGCGCCGACGGAGCCGCCTGTAACAACGAGCTCGACGGCTTCCAGGAGGTTCGGCTCGCGACGCTGCTCGCGCGCACCTTGCGCGGGCAGGGCGCGCTCACCGCTGCCGACGCGCTGGTGATGGCGACGCGCGACGGAGCGCGCGCGCTTCATATGGAGGAGGAGACGGGCTCGCTCGTGGCCGGACGCCGCGCCGACATCCTCGTCATCGACAGCGAGCGGCTCGCGGGCCCGGGCGGTGATCCCGTC
>DATEZK010000418.1:0-7819 GCA_035255665.1 Candidatus Limnocylindria bacterium | reverse complement strand
GGCGACGACGCGACCTGCCGCGAGGGACGAGCGCTCCTGCCCGAGGTCGTCACGGTGAAGACGAAGGACGCGACCGGCCGCTTCTCGGCGAAGCTCATCCACCCCAGCCGGGTCCGGGAGGCGCTGCGCGAAGGCGCGACGCGGGCCATCGAGCTCGCGCCAAAGCTGAAGCCACTCACGCTACGAGGCACGAACGAGGTCGAACTCGTCTTCCTGACGTCGGCCATGGCAGATATGGCGGAGCTCATTCCGGCGACGCGACGCAGCGGACCGCGCGCCGTGTCGTACGCGTCACGCGACTACCTCGACCTGTACAAAGCCATGCTCGCGATGGTGCGCATCGCTCCGGCGGCCGTTCCGCCGGAGCAGTCCTAGGAGGACATCCCCGCCGGCGTGGAGCGCGCGGACGTCGTCATCGTCGGAGGCGGGATCATCGGTGCGTCTATCGCGTACCACCTTGCCGTTCGCGGAGTGCGCGACGTCGTCGTGCTCGAGCGCGACCACCTCGGTAGCGGCTCGACGACGCGCAACGCGGGTGGCGTTCGTCTCCAGTTCTCGACGGAGATCAACGTGCGGCTGTCTCTGCGCTCGCTGCCGCGCATCGAGCGCTTCCAGGAGGAGATGGGCGCAGATCCACATCTCCGCCAGGTCGGCTACCTGTTCCTCATCACCGAGGAGCGCGACGTGGCGCCCTTCGAGGCGTCGCTTGCGATGTGGAAGCAGCTGGGCGTGCCGGCGCAGCGTCTCGATGCCGCGGGGGTCCATGCGGTCTTTCCCGAGCTACGCGTCGACGATCTCCGGTTCGCCACGCTCTGCATGCGCGACGGCTACTGCGATCCGACCAGCCTTCTCAACGGGTACGTCGCGCGTGCGAAGGAAAAGGGTGCGCGCTTTCGCGAGGAGGAACCGGTCATCCGCATCACGCGCGAAGGCGGGCGCGTGAGCGCTGTCCGCACGCCGAAGGGCCAGATCACATGCAAGACGGTCGTGAATGCCGCGGGCGCGTGGGGTGCAGAGGTCGGCGCGCTCGCGGGCATCGATCTGCCGATCAAGCCCCTGCGGCGACAGATCTTCGTCACCGATCCGGTCCCCGGCCTGGACCGCGATTTCCCGCTGACCGTCGAATTCGGATCCTCGCTCTACTTCCATCGCGAGTCTGGTGGCGTGCTCATGGGCATGGCGGATCCGACCGACGGCCCGGGCTTCGACAGCAGCGTCAACTGGGACTTCCTCCCGACCCTTGTCGAGCGCGCGCTGTTCCGTCTGCCAATCCTCGAGCGCGCGAACGTCAAGACCGGGTGGGCCGGCTTTTACGAGGACACGCCGGACAAGCACCCGATCATCGGCGCGGTCGGCGTGGACGGCTTCCTCTGCGCGGCCGGGTTCTCGGGGCACGGCATCATGCACGCGCCCGCCACGGGCGAGGCGATCGCAGAATTGATCGTCGACGGCCGCACCTCGCTTGACCTCAGCGCGCTCGCGTACGATCGGTTCCGCCGCGGCGACCTCATCAAGGAGCACAACGTCATCTGAACGCTCTATCGCTCTTCCTCCTGCTGGATCTTGCGCTCGTCGCCGGAGCCGTCGTCCTCCTGTTACTGGTGATGATCGGCCGCGGACGGCCCGCGCAGTACCTCTCGCTGGCAATCCTGCTCATCGCGCTCGCCGTCGGCGTCTGGTACACGACGATCCGCTCACCCGTCGCGTTGCCCTGACGATTCGTACCTAGACTGACCAGCGTGTTCACACGCGAAGAGGTCCGCCTCACGACGCTGTCCACCTGCGCGGGCTGAGGCGCGAAGCTGGGCCCCGGCCCACTGGCGCAGGTCCTGCGCCCTCTGCAGCAACAGCCGAGCCCCGCGGAGCTGCTCGTCGGTCTCGGATCGAGCGACGACGCGGCGGTGTATCTCGTCGCGCCCGACGTGGCGATCGTCGAAACGCTCGACTTCTTTCCTCCGATCGTCGACGACGCGTATGCCTCGGGTGCGATCGGCGCGGCGAACGCGATGTCGGACGTGTACGCGATGGGCGGCGAGGTCCTCTTCGCCCTGCAGATCGCGGCGTGGCCGGAGGACTTGGCGCTCACACAGCTGGAGACGCTCTTCAGTGGTGCCGTGGACAAGGTCCGTGAGGCCGGGGGCGTGATCGCGGGAGGCCATACCGTGATCGACCGCGAGCCGAAGTTCGGACTTGCCGTGACCGGCCGCGTCCATCCGCAGAAGATGCTGCTCAAGAACGCGCTGCGCGTGGGCGACGCGCTCTGGCTCACCAAGCCGATCGGCACCGGCGTGCTCACGACCGCGCACAAGAACGGCCAGCTGTCGCCTGAGGATCTCGCGTCGACCATCGCATCGATGGTGACGCTGAACCGTGCGGCCGCTCGCGCCGCTGTGGCGGCCGGACTGCACGCGGCGACCGACATCACCGGTTTCGGACTCGTCGGACACGCACACGAGATGGCCGAGCGCGCCGGCGTCAGCGTGCGGTTGAGCGCCCGCGCGGTGCCGCTGCTCCCGGGAGCGCGCGATCACGCAGTTAATGCGGACTTCGGCGGCCTCCAGCGCAACAGCAAGTATTTCCTCGAGGGTGGACGGGTCCGCTTCGACGGCGTGGACGACGTGTTGCGCACGCTGCTGCTCGACCCGCAGACGTCGGGTGGCCTGCTGGTCGGAGTTCCCGCTGCGCACGCGGATGCGTGGGAGCGCGCCCGTGACGCGAACAGCGTGTCGGCGGCGCGTATTGGAGAAGTGACCAAAGGCACGGGTGTGATCGTCGCGGCGTGAGCATCCAGCAGGCCGAGTCGGAGGTCGAGGACGAGGCACCCGTCCCCAGCGCACGCGCCGCGGAGCTCGCGAGACTTTCGCCGAGCCGCGCGGCGCTCGAGCTCGCCTGGCCGGGGATCATCGAGCAATCGCTCAGCGCGCTCGGGACCGCGGCGGTTTTCGCCTTCGTGGGGCAGCTTGGGGCGACCGCCACCGCCGGTGTCGGCGCAGCGGGCAACTTCCTTTTCCTGATGTTCCCGGTGTGGCGCTCGCTCGCGATCGGAACGATCGCGGTCGTGAGCCGCCGGATGGGGGAGGGCCGCCCGGCGGAGGCGGCCGACGCGACGCGGCAGTCGCTGCTGCTCGGCGCGATCGCCGGCGCGCTTTTCGGCGCGTTCTTTGTGCTCTTCTCCGCGCCGCTGCTCCGTCTGCTGGGGGCGGACGAGGAGATCGTCGCCATCGGCGCGCCGTTCCTCGCGGTCGTCGGAGCGGCGAACGGCGCCGCGACGCTTTGGCTCATCGGCACATCGGCGATGCGTGCCGCCGGTGATACGCGCACGCCGATGTTCCTCAGCATTGCCGGGATCGGCGTGAGCGTGACCCTCGCGTTCCTCTTCATCAATGTCCTTCGGATCGGGCCAATGGGCTCGGCCTACGCGTCGTCGATCGCCTGGGTCCTCGGAATGAGCGCGATGTTCGTGCTGCTGTGGCGCGGCGTCGCGGGCCTGAGCATCGCTGGCGGACCGTGGCACCTCACGCGCGCGACGATCCGGCTGCTGTTCGGCATCAGCCTGCCGTCCGCGGCCGAGAGCGCGACATTCAGCTTCGGGATCCTCGCGCTGTCGGGCCTCGTGTTCCGCCTGAGCACCGAGGACGTCGCGGCGCATCAGATCATCGGCCAGATCGAGACGTTCTCGTTCTTCCCGTGCATCGGCTTCTCCATGGCCGCGAGCGCGCTGGTGGGTCAGTCCCTTGGCATGCGCGATCCGGGGCGCGCACGAGGCGCCGGCTGGGCCGCAGCGAAGATGGCGCTGGTGTGGGGCACCGCCGCCGGGCTCGCCTTCATCGTCGTGCCGGGCTTCTTGCTCGGCCTCTTCACGAACTCCGCTGCCGTCGTGATCGCCGGCATCGGCGCGCTGGCTGTGGTGGGAATTGGTCAGCCGGCGCAGGCCGTGATCTTCGCGCTCAGTGGCGCGCTGCGAGGCGCCGGCGACACGCGCTATCCGCTCATCGTCACGCTGGTGAACTGGTTCCTCATCCGGCTGCCGCTCGCGTACGTACTCGCGTTCCCTCTTGGCATGGGACTCACGGGGATCTGGCTCGGCGTGACCGTCGACTACTTCTTGCGGGCGGCGCTGTTCGCGTTCCGTTTCAGGAGCGGTGCGTGGGCGAGGGTGAGAGTGTGATCCGGACGGCGTCGGTGCCCAGGGCGGGACTTGAACCCGCACGTCCTTTCGGACACGAGCCCCTCGAACTCGCGTGGCTGCCGTTACACCACCTGGGCTAGAGACCTCATTCTACGCGGACACCACTGCGGTCGCGATGGTCGTCCGATCCTTCCCGGCCCTCTTGGATTCGTAGAGAGCGCTGTCTGCCGACCGGAACAGATCGGTGCTTGACTTGGCATGATCGGGAACACCCGATACGCCGATCGAGAGGCTCGTCGCTGGTATCTCGCCCGAGGCCGTCGCGAACGGTTCCTTATGCATCGTCGCGCGGATCCGCTCGGCGGCGATGCGGCCACCCGCCATCTCCGTCTCGGGCTGGATGACGGCGAACTCGTCACCGCCGACGCGCGCGATGACGTCGCTGGTGCGCGCCTCACGTCGTAGCAAAGAGGCGACGTGCTGAAGGAGGCGGTCGCCCTCCTGGTGGCCGAAGCGGTCGTTCACTGCCTTGAGGCCATCGGCGTCCAGCAGGAGCAGCACGAGACTGCGCGCGTGCCGCACCGCGCGGGACGTCTCCTCACCCAACCTCTCGTAGAAATGGCGCGTGTTGTACAGGCCGGTGAGCTCGTCGGTCAGGGCCAGCCTCTCCGCGCGTTCGAACGCGCGCGTGGCGGCGATCGTCAGGACGGTCTGGTCCGCGAGCGTCTTCGCGAGCCGGAAATGATCCGGCGTGTACGAGCCGGCGCCCATCTTCACCGCGCGGATCACGCCGAGCAGCCGGTCATCCGCGACGAGCGGGATCACGATCGCCGCCTTCGACTCGAGCGAAATCCCCGCGACCATCGTCGGGCGAGGATCCTTCGCGACGTCGTCGATCAGGGCGGGCTCGCGATGCAGCGCGGCCCATCCGACCATGCCCTCGCCCAGCGCGAGCTCGCGCGCGAACACGTTCTGCCGGTAGTTCCCGGGGTAGAACCGCGGCTCGTACACGAGCGCGCTGGCGCGTAGCCGCTGACGGGTCTCGTCCCAGAGGTAGATCGCGGTCGAGTCGCTCGTCGTGATCCGCTGGAAGGCGGAGACGGCGGCCTCGATCGTGGGCGTCAGCTGCAGCTTCGTGGCAACGCGCGCGACCTCGGACACGGCCTGCATTTCCGCGACGTAGTTCTGCATGCGGGCGTCGGCGCGCACGCGCCCGATCGCGAGCGCGCACAGCGTCGCGAACGCGGACAGGAGGCGCTCGTCGTCGGGGCCGAACGCATGTCGCTCCGCGCTCTGGATCGATAAGACGCCGATGAGGTCGGCACCGGAGAGCAGAGGTACACAGATCTCCGACACACAGTCGGTCGTCGCGATGAAGCGAGGGTCGGCGCTGACGTCGCCGACGTTCACGATCTCGCGGGTCGCCGCGGCGGTCCCGGTGAGGCCCCGGCCGAGCTTCGTCCGGAAGCCGCGCGCGTCTTCGGACCGCGGGCCTACGCCGACCTGGAAGTAGAGATCGCCGTGCGCAGCGTCATACAGGAGGACGTAGCGCATCCCGTAGCCGAAGGAGTCGCCGAGGAGCGCGATCGCCGACTCGAGGAGCACGCGCTCGTCCGTGGCCGTGAGGAGATCTTCGGCCACGCGGGCCAGCAGGAGCTCTCGTTCGCCGCCCACCAAGCCACACTGTATGCGACGAATGCGCATATTCAGGTGCCCGCGCTGCCGCGCGGAAGACATCAGTGCCGACGCCCACCCGACGCGCGTGCTCGACAACGGCGTCGAGCGCCCGATCTTCGTGTGTCGTAACTGCTACCGCGCGGCGGAGCTCGAGTTCCGCATCGCGAGCCAGACCGCAGATCTCGGCTATGTGCCGCTTGCCATCCGCGACGGCCTGCGGCAGCTCCGCGACTTCTACAGCGCACGCCTTGTCGACGGCGATGACGATCCGCGTGTCCGCGCCGCGCTCGAGGAAGTGGAGCGGCGGCTCGCGATCGATGCGATCTGACGCTCGACCTAGACTCGTCAGGTGACCGCGATCCGACCCGACCTCGCGCTGCTGTGGCCCTCGTTCACGTTCTTCCCGCTCGCCGCACTCGCCGTGCTGGTCTTCGGCGCGAGTGCCGGCGATGCCGCGCTGGTCGTGATCGGCTTGCTCCTCCTGGCGGTGAACATGCTGATCGTCGTGAACCAGGCCTACTTCACGACGCTCGGCATCGAGGGCGACGCGGTCGTGTTCCGGACGAATTTCGGCCTGCATGAGGAGCGCGTTGCGATCGGCTCGCTGCAGCGGATCGATGCGAAGCGCTACCCCGGCGCGCATTCCGGCGTGTCGGCCCCGTTCTTCGTCGCGCGCGGGCGCGACTCCACCGTCAAGGTGAACACCAAGCCATATCGTCTGCGACGTTTCGCGCCATTCATCGCGCTGCTCCGGCAGGCGAACTCGCGTGTCGAGCTCGACCCGTTCTGGTCCCGCGTGGCTGCGGGCGAAGATGTTTCGAAGGAGATCAAGCTCACGCCGCGTAGCCGATCGCGTTAAGGGGCGCGCAGCCGCCGGTGCTCGATGGCGGTGCAGCGGTCCCAGACAACACCCAGACCCGCGGCCTCGGCCCGCTCCGCCGCCGCGATGTTGCCGAGGTCGAGCTGGAACCAGATGGCGGGGATCTTCGCGGCGATCGCGTCGTCCACCACGTCGTCGAGGAAGTCGCCACGTCGGAAGATGTCTGCGACGTCGATCCGCGTCTCGGCGGGGATGTCGACGAGGTGGTCGTATGACTGCTCGCCGTCGATCACGGCGCCGCGGAGCTTTGGATTCACCGGAACGATCCGGAAGCCCTGGCCGCGCAGGTAGCGAGACACAGAGTTGCTCGGTCGTGTGGGATCGGTGGAGTAGCCGACGACGGCGATCGTGCGCGCGCCCGTAAGGAGGTCATGAATGAGGGCGCTGTCGTTCATTATCTCACGCCATCGCCGCGCGCGAAAGTCTTGAACACCGCATCGCCGGCAGGATAATCGCGAGCGAGATGCCACCGCGCGCACCGGTTATCTGGTCGACCGTCGCTGTCGGCGGCGAGCGCTTCGCGAAGCGTCTCGACGAGCGGCATCGCGAGCTGTCCGTGCAGGCGAAGCTTCGCGCACGCACGTATCGACGCTCGCGTGCCCTGCCGACCAGCGAGGAATCCATTCGTCTACGCGCGGATTTCCTGGCGGCGCTCGGCCGCCTGTCGTCGTTCGAGACGGCGAGCCTTCGGCTGTCGCGCTGCCGCTATCAAGTGCAGCTCGCCGAGCGGGCCGATGACATCACGCGCGACTACTTCCAGCTGTGGCAGCTGATCGCGCGGCGCGGCGGCCAGGAATGGCCCCTCGGGGAGCGCGACGCGGAGCGCATGGACTTCTTCGCGACGCAGCTCGGCCGCTTGGAAGGCGTCGCCGATGCGTTGGTCCTCGCGGGCCGCAACGTGCGGCTCTTCCCGTTGCCGCCCATGCCGTGGCTCGCAGTCGAGCGCCAGTCGCCGTCATACTCGTAGCGGGCGACTAGCTCAGCTGGTTAGAGCGTCTCCTTTACACGGAGAAGGTCCACGGTTCGAGCCCGTGGTCGCCCACCGACAAGCAGTCAAGCGGCTTCCCTTTCCTCGTTAGGCTTTCGGCGTGCCGACGAAGAACTGCGAGCGCTGCGGCCAAGAGAACACAGAC
>DATEZK010000417.1:0-3333 GCA_035255665.1 Candidatus Limnocylindria bacterium | reverse complement strand
GCTGGCCGTGACGTTTCGCTGACGACGCGCTCGCGACTCCCGGGCTGGAGCTCGGTATTCGTGCGTGCCGGACAGCAGGTGACGGTGCACGCGGGCGAGCGGACGCGCTTCGCGTATCTCGCCGTGAGCGGCGGTATCGCGACGGCTCCGGTGCTCTCCTCGCGCGCGACGTATCTACCCGCGGGTCTTGGCGCGCCGCTGCGGGCAGGCGACGCGCTTCCGCTCGGCGACGCGGATGCCGGCGTCGAGGACGCCGCGCGTCGTGTCGCGCCGACCGCCTATGACGGTCAGGTGCGCGCGATGGCTGGGCCGCATTCCGATCGCTTCGATGCCGATGCGACACGCCGCTTCTTCAGCGCGACGTTCGTCGTCGAGCCCGCGAGCGATCGTCAGGGAACGCGCCTCGGTGGAGTGCCGATCGCGCCGCGCGCCGGTGAGCTCCTGAGCTGCGGTGTCGTGGCCGGCGCGGTGCAGGTGCCCCGGGGTGGCGCGCCGATCGTGCTGCTTGCCGATCATCAGACGACCGGCGGCTATCCGGTCATCGCGACGGTGATCGCCGCGGATCTCGGGAAGGTCGCGCAGTCGTTGCCGGGTGAACCGCTCCGCTTCTATCGCGTCGAGCGCGACGAAGCGCTCGATGCTTTGCGTGCCGAGCGGCGCGCGCTCGACGGCGCGCGCGTGAGCGCCTGACGCAGGGCGACCATCTCGAGCGCCGCGTCCATGAACTCAGAACCTTTGTTTCCCTCAGTGCCGCCGGCGCGCTCGCGCGCCTGCTCGATCGTGTCGCACGTCAGCACGCCGAAGGGGATCGCGGTGGGGTAGGTCAGCGTGAGATCCATGAGACCTTTCGAGACCGACTGCGCGATGTACTCGAAGTGCGGCGTCTCACCGCGGATCACGCAGCCAATGGGGACGACTGCGTCGTACCGCCCCGTGTCAGCGAGCAGCGCGACCGCAGCGGGGAGCTCGAACGAGCCCGCGACCTCAAAGAGATCGACGCTCGCGCCCGAATCAGCCGCGCGCTCGATCGCGCCGCGCTCGAGCGCGAGTGTGACCTCCTCGTTCCAACGCGCGCGCACGACGGCGACGCGGGTACCGCTATGCGGGCCCGCGCGCCTGCTGGCAGGTTTCTTTCCGGTGGCCATCGGTCGCACTCTAGCCGGGGGCCTCGCCGTCGCATCGCCCCTGCCCTAACGTTCATCAATGAATGGACGATCCCCGCCTCGTCGCGCTTGGCCTCGTACCGCCCCCTCCTGGCCAGGAGAAGGCGCCGGAGGCGGAGTGGACGCCGGCCGCGCCTGAGGCGCCGCCGGCCACTCCCGACTGGCAGCCGGCGGAGCAGTCGCAGTATCTGCCCGGCGCGAACCCGTTTTCGGAAGCGGCAAACACGATTCCCCAGTACCCCGACCCGTTCACCACCCCACTCCCGCCGGCGACGCCGCCCGCCCCGGCCGCGCCGCCGCCACCAGCGGTCCCTTCGATCTTCAACTCGCCCAACTCCCCGTTCGCCTTCGCCCCGCCGGCGGCTGGGACCGCACCGCCTCCCGAGCGCGAGTACACGACCCTGCCCGACTACGCGCCGGCGCCGGTGCAGAGGCGGGATGTCGCGCCGAACCCGTTCGCGTCCCCGAACAGCCCGTTCAGCGTCGCCGCCGCACCGACGACGTTCACTCCCGCTGCGCCCGTCGCCGCGCCCACGACGAAGCAGGAGAAGAAGGCGGCGCTGAAAGCCATCGAGGAGGCGAAGAAGGCGGCGAAGATCGCGGAGGAGAACGCGGAGAAGGCCGCGAAGATCGCAGCCGAAGACGCGAAGCGGAATGCGAAGCTCGCAGAGGCCCAGGCGAAGATCGACGAGCGCGAGGCCAAGATCGCCGCGAAGGAAGCGAAGAAGGCCGCGGAGGCCGCGGCGAAAGCGGCGAAACGCGGGAAGCTCCTGGCGCCAGAGGTGACGCCGACCGCGCCGTTCGTCGCGACCCCGTTCGTTCCGCCAGCTCCGACGCCGGTCGCGAAGCCGTTCGCGCCCGCTGCTGCCGCCATTCCCGTCCAGCCGCCGAGGACGCAGCCCTACATGGAGCTCATGGCCGCGATCGGGAAGCATCCCGCCGTCATAAAGAAGGACGTCCAGTACGGCTACTTCGGTCGCGCGCGGATAGAGCTCTCCCCAATGGGCTTCGCGCTCGTTGGTCTGCGTAGCGGGACCGCGTACACGTGGAACGAGGTCAAGGACATCCGGGCCAGCCGCGGCCGACTCGAGATCAAGACGGAGGCGGACCGCGAGCGGACGGTCAAGACCAAGGAAAGCACGACGATCCAGCCGTACGTCGAGAAGGTCACGCGCGCGCTGGTCATCTCCATCGACGGCGCCACAGAGCCCGGATTCGCGCCGTACATCGCGAAGGTGATGCAGGACATGAAGGCGCAGACCTTCAACTACCACGCGACGTCGTGGCTCGAGTACGAGAACGCTCTCGAGCGGGTGCGTGGCGAGTTCGCGGAGCACGACGATCCGTTCGTCCCCGCGGTCGCCGGCGCGTTGTTCGCGTTCATCTTCGTCGCGGGGCTGTTCATCCTCCCGGAGATCGTCAACCTCGCGTCGGACATCAAGCCCCCGGCGGGCGCGTTCGTCGTTCAGCCGCGCTACGGCTGGTTCGACATCCGCAGCTTCGTGATGGCGATCGGGCTGTCCGCGCTGCTGACGCGCCTGGTGCTGCGCCTCGGCCTTGGATCGTCGGCGCTGTCCTGGGCCCGCGGCAGCGTGCGCGGCTGGCACACGAGCGGCCCGCTGCCGCTGCGGATCGCGTCACGTGAGCTCGCTCGGCTCCTGCTCGGGACGTCGTTCGCCGCCGCCGCGCTGTTCCTCGGCTTCGCCGCATTCGCCCCGACGGTGGCGTCGACGCTCGTGATCGACAGCGTCGGGCTCCGCGAGGTCGTTCCGCTGCCGCTCATCGGCGTCGACAAGAAATGGTCCGAGGTCAGCGACGTTCAGAAGAGCGAGGGTCCAGGTCGTCTCGAAGGCTTCGGCGTGACCGTGTTCTTCAGGGACGGCCGGTGGGTCACGACCGTGGATCACGATCTCCCGGGCGGGACCGACGGTCAGCTGTACCAGCGCGCCACCAGTTGGTGGAAGACCGCGACGGAATAGCGCCTAGCTGGTCTCGTCCGAGACCACGCTGAGTAAGTGACCCATCTTGTCGCGCTTGGTGTTGAGATACGCGCGGTTCGTCGCGTTCGCCGGTGTCTCGATCGGGATCCGCTCGACGATCTCGAAGCCGTACAGCGACACGCCGGCCTTCTCCGGGTTGTTCGTGAGGATCCGCGCGCGCCGCACGCCGA
>DATEZK010000416.1:0-6743 GCA_035255665.1 Candidatus Limnocylindria bacterium | reverse complement strand
TGGGCCGGACAGCTTCCGTTCGGTCCGCTCGACTTCATGGGCGTCCCGCCGCGCGACGGCTGGCTCCTCATCTGGGCAGCACTGTTCGGCTCGTTCCTCGGGCTTACCATTCGACTCATCCTTGAGCGCCGCAGATTCGAGCGCGCAGCGGCGAACGGGCGTCCCGCATAGCACGGGGCAGGCCGTGGAGCTTGTGAGCCACTCGTCCCTTCACACCGAACGCGTCGGCGAGCGACTCGCGCGTCTCGCTCGTCCCGGCGACGTCGTCGCGCTGTGGGGCGAGCTCGGGGCGGGGAAGACCGTCCTCGCGAAAGGCATCGCGACCGGCCTCGGCCTCAACGCATCCGATGTGTCGAGCCCGACCTTCGTGATCCTGCACGAGCACTTCGGCGGACGGCTGCCGCTCTTCCATCTCGACCTCTATCGCCTCGAGGGAAAGGACCTCGGCACGACCGGCTGGGAGGAGACGCTCGACGCGGGCGGGATGACGGTCATCGAGTGGCCCGACCGCGCCGGCGATGGACTGCCGCTCGATCGTCTCGACGTGCATCTCGCGCATATCGCGGACACCAAGCGCTCCGTCGCGCTGCGCGCAACGGGACCGCGGTCGTCCGAGCTCCTGGAGGGTTTCCGTGACTCTCTTGGCGCTTGACACCTCGACCGAGTGGGCCTCGGTCGCGCTCTACGACGGCCACGACGTCCTCGCCGAGGAGACGTGGCACGCGCAGCGCCGGCACGCCGACGAGCTCTTTCCGACCATCGAGCGGCTCCTCGCGCGCACGCGCATCACGCTCGCATCGGTCGACAAGGTCGCCGTCGCCACCGGACCTGGCTCCTTCACGGGACTGCGCATCGGGATCGCCGCGGCACAGGGCATCGCGCGCGGTGCAGGCGCGGCGATGGTCGGCATCTCGACGCTCGACGTGCTCGCGTATCCGCACGCCGCGTCGAAGCAGCGGACGTGTCCGCTGTTGCCCGCGGGCCGCGACGAGTTCTACGCCGCGTTCTATCAGGAGCGGAACCGCAAGTGGGAGCGCCGCTCGCCGTTCATCGCTGCCACGCTGCCGGAGCTCTGCCGGCAGATCGGTTCGCACACACTTTTCGTCGGCGAGATCAATGCCGAGACCGAGCAGACGCTCCGCGACCTCCTCGGTCCGAAGGCGCTCTTCGCGTCGCCCGCCTCCCGGATGCGCCGCGCCGGATACCTTGCGGAGCTCGGTTGGCGTGCCCTCGAGACGTCACCGCAGCGGAAGCTCGGTGAGATCGAGCCCATCTACGTGAAGCAGCCGGCCATCCGCACGTCCTTCGACCAGCCGTTCGCCGCGCCGCCGACCGACGATCTCGCTCTGGGCCTGCCCAAGCGACACTAAGAGGACAAATGGTCGCCACCTTCCCGATCGTCATAGAGACCATGACGCCCGACGACATCCCGGCGGTCCAGGAGGTCGAGCGCGCGTCGTTCCCGGTCCCGTGGCCGGCGAACGCGTTCCGTCACGAGCTCACGCAGAACAAGAACGCGCGCTACATCGTCGCGCGCGAGGGCGGACGCATCATCGCCTACGCAGGTCTCTGGCTCGCGCTCGACGAGGCGCACATCACGACCTTCGCGGTCATCCCCGAGCGGCGTCGGTGCAAGATCGGCGAGCGGATGCTCGTGCGGCTCTTCGACCTCGCGTTCGAGCTCTCCGCGGAATGGCTCACGCTCGAGGTGCGCGCCTCGAACTTCCCCGCGCAGCGGCTCTACGAGAAGTACGGTTTCCACGCCGCCGGGATCCGCCGTCGCTATTACAGCGACAACAACGAGGACGCGATCATCATGTGGACCGAGCGCCTGCGCGACCGCGCGGTGCGCGATCGGCTCGCGAAGCTCCGCGCGGAATTAGAAGAAGACTAGTTGCGCATCCTCGCGATCGAGACGTCGTGCGACGAGACGGGCGTCGCGGTCATCGACGACGGCCGGCGCATCGTGTCCAACGTCGTCGCGTCGCAGCTCGCCCATGTCGATACCGGCGGCATCGTTCCAGAGGTCGCTGCGCGCGAGCATCTGCACGCGCTCGACGGCATCACGCAGCAGGCGCTGAACGATGCGGGCGTCGAGCTGCGCGCTGTCGACGCGGTGGCCGCGACGGTGGGACCGGGTCTGGTGGGCTGCCTCCTGGTCGGCGCGAACTACGGGCGCGGCCTCGCGCTCGCCGCGGGCCTGCCGTTCATCGGCGTGAACCATCTCGAGGGGCACGTCTACGCGAACTGGCTCTATGAAGGAGACGCGCCGACGCCGGAGCCGGAGATCCCCGCGGTCGTGCTCATCGTGAGCGGCGCGCACAGCGACCTCGTGCTCATGGAAGGGCATCGTCGCTTCCGGCCGCTCGGGCGCACCATCGACGACGCGGCCGGCGAGGCGTTCGACAAGGTCGCGCGTCTCCTCGGTCTGGGCTTTCCCGGCGGTCCGTTGATCGAGCGCGCCGCGAAGGACGGCGACCCGGCCGCGTTCCCGCTGCCGCGCGCGGCGCTCGGCGATCGCTACGACTTCTCGTTCTCCGGTCTCAAGACCGCGGTCTTGCGGCTCGTGCGTTCGCTCGAAACGAAGGGCGAGGTGCCGGTGGCGGACGTCGCCGCGTCGTTCCAGAAGGCGATCACCGAGATCCTCGCCGAGAAGACCGCGCGCGCGGCCGCCGAGTTCGCCGTGGAGACGGTGCTGCTCGGTGGCGGCGTCGCCGCCAATCTCGCGCTGCGGGCGGAGATCCAAAAGCGCATCGGTCATCCGCTGCGTGTGCCGCCGCCGCGGCTCTGCACCGACAACGGCGCGATGATCGGCGCGGCCGCGTTCTTCGTCCTGCGCGATCGCGGCACCCCGGTGCCGGTCAACGTGCGCAGCGACATGAAGCTGGCGTGACAAAGCTCGAGGACGCGATCCAGGCGGCGCGTATCGCGTCGACCTCGCCACCGAATCCCGTGAACGCGCGCGACGCCGTGCTCATGATCCTCGCCGCCGCCGCGGAGGACGAACGCGTGCTGGAGAACTTGAAGGACGTGCGCGCCGGCCGGGCGCTGCTGCGCTTCACCGACACGCAGGAAGCGATCGAGTTCCAGGCGGGTGACGGACGCCTTCACGCCGAGGCGGCCGACGTCAAGGGCAAGGGTCCGAAGGTGGACGCCACCAGCGCCACGTGGCTCGGCCTGATCGCGGGAACACTCAAGCCTTGGCTCGCGTTCACGCGGGGGATGGTCATCGCGCGCGCGGGCCTGATCGAGCTGCGCTGGCTGCAGCAGGTCGCGGAGAGACTGCAGAAGGCGTACGAGAAGTAGCGACCGTGCACGACATCGAGCTCGTTCTCCTTCTTCTGGTCCTCGTTACCGCGCTCACGATCATCGCGCGGCGACTCACGGTCCCGTATCCGATCGTGATGGTCCTTGGCGGCCTCGTGCTGAGCGCCATTCCGGGTCTCCCCGAGTTCGAGCTGCCACCGGACCTCGTCTTCTTCGTCTTCCTACCGCCGCTGTTGTTCGCCGGTGGTTACTTCACGTCGCTTCGCGATTTCAAGGCGAACCTGCGGCCGATCGTGACCCTTGCGTTCGGTCTGGTGATCTTCACCGCGGCGGTTGTCGCGGTGGTCGCGCACTGGCTCGTCCCGACGCTCGGCTGGGCGGGCGCGTTCGCGCTCGGCGCGATCGTCTCGCCGCCGGACGCCGTCGCAGCGACCGCGATCTTCCAACGCGTCGGCGTGCCGCGGCGCATCGTGACGATCCTTGAGGGCGAGAGTCTCGTGAATGACGCGACGGCGCTCGTCCTCTACCGCTTTGCTGTGGCGGCCGCAGCCGCTGGGGCGTTCTCGCTCATCGACGCTGGGATGTCGTTTGTCGTGGTCCTCATCGGCGGCATCGCGATCGGCCTTGTCGTCGGATTCGCTGGCGAGTGGCTGCTCTCGAACATCCGCGACACCGCGATCGCTGTGACCATCACGCTGCTCGCGCCGTACGCGGCGTACCTCGGAGCCGAGAGCGTCGGCGTGTCTGGCGTGCTCGCGACCGTCGTCGGCGGCCTTCTCGCGCGCCGTGCGACACGACGCTCGTCCTCCGACGTTCGTGTTGTCGCGACCGGTGCGTGGCAGATGCTCCTCTTTCTGCTCAACGGCCTCGTGTTCATGCTCATCGGGCTCCAGCTGCCCAGCGTCCTCCGCGGCCTGACCGCCGATCTGGACCGCGTGCTCACGGTCACCGCGGCGGTGTGCCTCGCCGTGGTGATTTCGAGGATCGTGTGGGTCTATCCAGCGTCCTACCTGCCGCGCCTCATCCCCGCGGTGCGCCGCCGCGATCCGAACCCGCCGTGGCAGGCGGTGTTCGTTGTGGGATGGTCCGGTCTGCGCGGCGTCGTGTCGCTCGCGGCCGCGCTCGCGCTGCCCGCGAATTTCCCAGAGCGCGACCTCATCCTCTTTCTCACCTTCGCCGTCATCCTCGTGACGCTGGTCGGCCAGGGTCTGACGTTGCCGCTCGTGATCAAGAAGCTCGGCGTCGTATCCACCGATGACGCGTCACATGACGAGGTGCACGCTCGCGGTCTCACGACCGAGGCGGCGCTCGCGCGACTCGAGGAGCTCCGAGCGCAGTGGCCCGGGCATCTCGAGCTGATCGATCAACTCCGCGACCGATATGCGCATCGCGCGCGGCATGACGAGCAGCATCATGAGGACGGTGGGGTGGCGGAGCAGGAGCTGCTCGAGCACGGGCTCATCCGCCGCGAGGTGATCGACGCGGAGCGCCAGGCCGCGCTCGACCTCCATGACCGTGGTGTGATCGCAGAAGAGGTTCTGCGTCGGATCGAGCGCGACCTCGACCTCGAAGAGCTCCGAATGGAGGCGTAGACCTCGGCGGACAACGCCTGCGTATCGGTCTGATACCCAGCGCATAACCGCGTATGAGGGACGCCGTTCCCCCAATGTGGCAGCAGAGGCAGCGGTGGGGATCGATCCCGAGTACCAGCGCCTGATCGCGTTCGCTGCGGCGCGGCCAAGGGAATATGAGCGCAGCGTTGTGCTGAGGGCCCTACTTGGTTACGCGTATCTCATCGCGGCGCTGCTCGCCGTCGTGGGTATGGCGATCGGCCTTGGCCTCTTCTTGATCTGGTGGGGCTCGCTCGGACACCCGACCGGGTTCTTCGCGTTCCTGTGGATGGCGCTTGGCGGATTGGCGCTCAGCATCGCGCATGCGTTCACGATCACGCCGCCCGATCCAAAGGGCACGAGCCTCGTCCGACAGGACGCACCCGACCTCTTTCGGCTCATCGATGAGCTCGTCGCGAACGCGCGCGCCACCGACGTCAACGAAGTCCTGCTGGTCGATGAGATGGACGCCGCGTGCGTCCAGGTCCGTCGGTTCGGCCTGGTTGGTCCGACGCGGCGATATTTGCTGATCGGAGTGACCGCACTGCTGGCAACGACGCCGGATGAGTTTCGGGCGATCCTTGCCCACGAGATCGGTCATCTGTCGACGCAGCACGGCCGCACGCACGCCTGGGCGTACGGAGTTCGCGAGACCTGGCTTCGCTTCTTCGCGTCGCTTCACGAACGTCGATCGCTCCTGGCCGGTCTTTTCGAGCGGCTCATCAGCGGGTATCTGACGGAGTTCTTCCGTTACTCGTTCGTACTCGCACGGCAGCAAGAGATCGAGGCCGATCGCTTTGGCGGAGCGCTCTGTGGAGCTGGGACCATGGGGGACGCTCTGGTCAGACTCGCCACCGCCGCGCGCGTGATGGCGCGCTCCGCGGATGTCGACGTTGGAATTGTGGCTCTGCACGACCTGGGTCCGGCCGCACGGGCGCGAATACTCCTGGCCAGCGAGCTGGCCGCGTCGCAGCGCGACCGCGACCTCAGCGCGGTGCTTGCCGAGCCAGCGGGATTCGGTGACCCGCACCCTGCATTGGCCGAACGTCTGCGAGTCCTCGGCGTGGCGGGGCGGGTCTTGGAAATGGCTGCCCCTTCGGCGGCTGAGCGGTACCTCGGCGCGCGTGCGGCCGAGCTGCTGGCTCGTGTTGACGAGGCGCGGCGCGCGGTCGTGCGCGAAAGCGACATCGGGTCCGCCCCCACGGACGACCTTGCCGCACTCAAGTCCGAGCTCGCCAAGCTGGAGACGGCCGTGCTCGACGAAATGAGTACGGACCAGCTGCGCGGGCGCGCTCAGCTGACTGACGTCCTCCATGGTTCAAAGGCCGCGTTTCACGACTACTCGGCGCTGGCCGCGCGCGACGACGCACTGGGTCACTTTGGCGTCGGTCGCCTGAGGCTGGCGAGCGGGGACGAAAGTGGTCTCTCTTCACTCGACCGTGTGATCGAGCTCGACAAAGATCTGGCGTTCGCAGCCGCGAGTATCGCCGCGGACTTCCTTAGTAATGACGGCCGCGTCGAGGAAGCCGGTCGCTATCGCGCGATCGCGGAGGAGCGTCAAGCTGAGCTCGAGGCGACGTTCCACGTCAGGACCTCGCTTGCCACCACTGACGACCTGACGCAGCACGACCTTCCAGGTGATCTCGTCACTGGGATCGCGGCGACGCTAGCGCGCGTGAAGCCCGTGTCACGTGCGTTCATGGTCAAGAAACTCACCAAGGATCGGCCCGAACTGCGAGCGTATTTCCTCGCGGTCGCGTACGACACCGCCTGGTTCCTGCGGACCGAACAGGAGGACGTGGACACGATGACCGGACGGCTGCAGGAAGGTATCGCGGCGCTCTCCCCGGACATCACCGTCGTCGT
>DATEZK010000415.1:0-2038 GCA_035255665.1 Candidatus Limnocylindria bacterium | reverse complement strand
ACCGAGCACCGTCGGCTGACATCACGACTTCGCTACCACCTCACCCAGCGTGTGGCCGTCGACCGCGTGCCGAGCCGGGTCATCCTCGCGGAGGCACTGCAGCTTCATCGGGCCGGCGTGGTCCTGAAGGACACCGCTCGCGGGCCCGAGACGTTCACCGTCCATTGAGCACGACATCACCCCTGCGCCTCGAACGTGATGGCGCGCTCGCGGTGATCACGCTCGACCGGCCCGAGGTGCTCAACGCTTTCGATGAGGCGATGACAAGCGCGCTCACGGTCGCGATCGATGACGTCGCGGCCGATGCCGCCGTGCGCGCGGTCGTGATCACCGGAGCGGGTCGCGGCTTCTCCGCGGGTCAGGACCTGCGCGACCGTTTCCTCAAGGTCGTCGCCGGCGAGGATCTTCAGCTGGGGAACGAGCTGCGCCGCCGCTACCACCCGGTCATCGCGAAGATCCGCGAGATGCGCAAGCCGGTCGTCGCCGCCGTCAACGGCGTTGTCGCCGGCGCGGGTCTCGGCATCGCCGTCGCGTGCGACGTCCGCGTCGCGGCGACATCCGCCTCGTTCCGCGCGGCGTGGGGCCGCGTCGGCCTCGTGCCCGACGCGGGCTCCGCGTACTTCCTCCCGCGCATCGTTGGATTCGGGCGCGCGACGGACATGATCCTGACCGGCGACCCGGTCGACGCGAATGAAGCGCTGCGCATCGGTCTCGTGACGCGCGTGTGGCCGGATGACGACTTCGAGGAGGCGTGGCGGAAGTACGCGACCACGCTGGCCGAAGGAGCGACAGAGGCGTACGCGCTCTCGAAGGAAGGGCTGAACGCGGCGTGGGACCGCGACTTCGCGTCGTTCCTCGAGCTGGAGTCATCGCTGCAGGATCGCGCCGGCCGGACGAAGGACTACGCCGAGGGCGTGCGGGCCTTCACGTCCAAGACGCCCGCGAAGTTCGAGGGAAGATAGAAGGATGAGCCGCCATCCGCGCGACGCCGTCGTCCTTGGCTACGTGCGCACGCCGGTCGGCCGTTACGGCGGCGCGCTCGCCCAGGTCCGGCCGGACGACCTCGCCGCGCACGTGATCCGCGCGGTCCTCGAGCGCACCGACATCGGCGACGATCAGGTCGACGAGGTCGTGTTCGGCGCGTCGAACCAGGCAGGGGAGGACAACCGCAACGTCGGCCGCATGGCCGCGCTTCTCGCTGGGCTGCCCGACTCGGTGCCCGGCGTCACGGTGAATCGCCTGTGCGGCTCGGGTCTCGAGGCGGTGAACGACGCCGCACGACGGATCCGTGACGGGGAGGCGAACATCGTCATCGCCGGCGGCGTCGAGAGCATGACGCGTGCGCCGCAGGTCACGCTCAAGCCGTCGGAGGCGTTCCCGCGCGGCGAGCGTGTGCTCTACGACACGACGCTCGGCTGGCGCCTGGTGAACCCGCGCATGAACGATCTCGGTTATCACCCGATCTCTCTGGGGGAGACCGCGGAGAACGTCTGCGTGAAGGAAAAGGTGCCGCGCGCCGAGCAGGACGCGTACGCGGCGCGTAGCCAGCAGCGCTACGCGAAAGCGAAGGCGGATGGCTTCTTCGCCAAGGAGATCGCCGCGGTGCATAACGGGACCGCGCTCGTCAGCGAGGACGAGCATCCGCGTCCAGATTCGACGGTCGAGAAGCTCGCGAAGCTGAAGCCCGCGTTCAAGAACGACGGCACGGTGACCGCGGGTAACTCATCGGGGATCAACGACGGCGCTGCGGCGCTGATCATCGCCTCGCGCGAGAAGGCGGGGGAGCTGGGACTGCGCGCACTCGGTCGTGTCGTGGCCGCGGCGTCGGCCGGCGTGCATCCGGATTACATGGGCCTCGGGCCGATCCCCGCGATGCGGAAGCTGGCCGAACGGACGGGCGTCGCGCCCGACGAGTGCGACGCGATCGAGCTGAACGAGGCGTTCGCCGCCCAGGTCATCCCGTGCATCCGCGCGCTGCGGCTACCCGAGGACCGCACCAATCCGAACGGTGGCGCGATCGCGATCGGCCATCCGATCG
>DATEZK010000414.1:0-2175 GCA_035255665.1 Candidatus Limnocylindria bacterium | reverse complement strand
AGAAGCGCACGCCACCTCCGATGCCCGCGAACATGGACGGCAGCAAGCTCTTCATCACGGGCGGACCCGCGGTGGTCGCGTTCTACAACGACGGGACAACGCCGACCGGCACGACGGGTGCGACCGGCGCGAGCCCGTTCGCGGGGATGCCAAAGCTCATCGTCGCGCAGGGCAGGCCACCGGTCGTCCAGTCCGACGGCGTGACTGTCGACGAGCTGCAGAGCTATCTCCTCGCGCAGCCCGGCATCTCGCCTCAGCTGGCCGCGCAGATCCGCGCGATCAAGGACCCGTCCAGCACCCTTCCCGTTCCCATCCCGGTGGACATGGCGACGTCGAAGAAGGTCACGGTGCAGGGCGTCGAGGGCATCTTCGTTGGTGACTCGACGGGCCTCGGAAGCGCTGTCATCTGGCAGAAGGACGGGATCGTGTACGGCGTGGCCGGCACCCTGACGGAACAAGAAGTCCTGGCGGTGGCAAACTCGCTTCGTTGATCGACGCGCCCGCCATACGCACCCACGAGCTGGCCAAGCGATACGGCGGCATCACCGCGCTCGCAGGCCTGAGCATGACCATCCCGCGCGGCGATGTCTTCGGCTTCCTCGGACCGAACGGCGCGGGAAAAACGACCGCGGTGAAGCTGCTGCTCGGGCTGACGCCGCCCACGTCAGGTGACGCGGAGGTCCTGGGGGCGGAGATCGGCGACCGCGACGCCCTTCGTCGCGTCGGCTATCTCCCCGAGCTGTTCCGCTATCAGGCGTGGCTCAGCGCGCGTGAGGTGCTGGCGCTGCACTGCGAGCTTGCCGGCATCGACCGCAGCGCCTGGCCGCGCGAGATCGAGGACGCACTCGCGGTCGTCGGACTATCGGACCGTGGGGCCGGTCGCGTCGCCACCTTCTCAAAGGGCATGCAGCAACGGCTTGGCCTCGGCGTCGCGCTGCTCGGCGCGCCCGAGCTCGTCGTCCTCGACGAGCCCACGAGCGCGCTCGATCCCGTCGGCCGTCACGACGTGCGCGAGATCATCCGCGCGCTCGGCGAGCGCGGCACGACGGTCTTCCTCAACTCGCATCTTCTCAGTGAGGTGGAGCAGGTCTGCCACCGCGTCGCGATCGTGGATCACGGCCGGGTCGTCGCGCAGGGCACGCTCGACGAGCTCCTCGGTGGCGACACGGTCCGGGTCCGCGCCACCGGTCTCGATCGCGCCGCGAGGACGGCCCTCGCCGGCTACGGACAGCTTGACGACGAGGGCGACTGGCTGGTCATCCGCGGGATCGACGACGAACGCGTGCCCGAGCTCGTCGCCCAGATCGTGCGGCTCGGCGGTCGCGTCTACGCGGTCGAGCCTCGGCATGAGTCGCTCGAGGACCGCTTCCTGAGGCTGCTGGGGCAGCCGAACTGATGCTCGCGCTCACGATCGCGCGGCTGCAGCTGCAGGAGCTGCTGCGCCGCCGGCTCTTCCTCGTCCTGCTGCTGCTGACGGTCGTGGTCATCTCGCTGACGACGTGGGGCTTCTCGCGCATCCCCACGCTCGACGATGACATGACATCGACGGAGATCACGGCGGTCGCGTCGCAGTTCCTCATCCTCGTGATGTTCATGTTCAGCTTCGTGCTCGCGTTCTCCGCCGTGTTCGCGGCGTCGCCGGCCATCTCAGCCGAGGTCGAGTCCGGCATCACGCTCGCGATGCTCGCGCGGCCGATCACTCGACTCGAGTACGTCGTCGGCAAGTGGCTCGGCCTTGTCGCGACGGTGCTCATCTACGCGGTCCCCGCCTCAGTCACGCAGCTGCTCCTCGTGCAGTGGGTCGTCGGCTATTCCCCGCCCCATCCGTTCCAGTTCCTCGCCTTCGTGACCGGCGAGGCGATCGTCGTGCTCACGCTCTCATTGCTCCTGTCGACGCGCTTCGCAGGGATGGTCGGCGGAGTCACCGGGCTCATCCTGTGGGGACTGGCATGGATGGGCGGCATCGTGGGCGGCATCGGGCTGACCTTCGAGAATGCGACGCTCACGCACGTCGGCACGGCGTCGAAGCTGCTGCTCCCGACCGACGGGCTCTGGCGTGGCGCGGTGTGGAGTCTCGAGCCGGCGTCGTTCATCGCCGTCATGCGCTCTTCCGGCCGGGCCGCGGCGGCGAACCCCTTCTTTGCGGCGGATCCGCCCCCGCCGGCGTACATCGTC
>DATEZK010000413.1:0-2069 GCA_035255665.1 Candidatus Limnocylindria bacterium | reverse complement strand
CGCGCGATGGCGCGGATGAGCTCGATGTCGTCCAGGCCAGGGTCAACGTCGCGCGCGTAGGGACGCAGGCGATCCGCGAGCTGCTTGGCCACCCGCGCGCGGTGGTCCGGCGCGAGCTTCGCCTCGCGCGCCACGAACTCCCGCACCAGGCGCTGCGCCTCGCCGGGGAGGATCCGGGTCTCGACGTGCGCGCCCGCTCCGAGCGGGGTGACCGTGCGGAGCGAGAAGTAATCAAGTTGCGGCCGCGGCGCGCGGACCACGAAGGTGCCCGCCGCGAGATCGCCCAGACGCTGCGAGCGCGAAGAGACCACGATCGCCAGCAGCCCGAGGCCGTAGAAGCCCGGGAGAAAGTCGACCATGCGGAGGAGATTGCGGACCAGCACCGCGGTGAAGCCGGCGGGCGCGCCGTCGTCCGCGATCACGCGTAGACCGAAGATGCGCTTGCCGATCGTCTGCCCGTTCCCGAGCCATTCGAGCAGGATGAAGTAGCTCCAGGCGACGGCGAAGGTGAGCAGCACCACGATCCCGAAGTACGGCGACGCCGACTCGAAGCCGACCGCGCCGGCGAAGGTGGTGAACATGAAGAACGCGCCGATGAAGATGAGCGTGGCCAGGATGAAGTCGACCAGCGCCGCGAACCCGCGATTCCCACCGCCGGCCAGGTCGTAGCGCAGGACGACGTGATCGGCGGTCTCGACCTCGAGCCGCCCAAGCGAGACGGCCATATGCACATGTTACGTTCGCGCGGTGACGATCGATCGGTTCGTCGAAGACCGCCGCGCGCGCTGGGCGCGGCTCGGGCAACTCGTCAACGCGGCGCGCGGGCGGGTCGAGCGGCTCAGCGCCGACGACGTCGTCGAGCTCGGCCGCCTCTACCGCGTGACGACCAGCGATCTCGCGATCGCCCGCCGCGACTTCGCGCGCGACGTCGCGACCGAACGGCTCAACGATCTCGTCGCAGCCGCGCACGCTCTCGTCTACAGCGAGGCGCCGACGAGCGGCCGGCGCCTGCGGCGATTCGTCATGAGCGAGCTGCCGGCGACGGTCCGGGCGAACCTGCCGTGGACAGGCGCAGCGTTCGCCATCTTCCTCGTGTTCGCGCTCGGGATGTACGTCGTCGGTCTCCTCCTGCCCGACGTCGCCGCGAACGCGCTCCCCGAGGAAACGCGGCAGCAGCTTGCCGAGCGGAACCTGTGGACCGACATCCCGGAAGGCTTCCGGCCGATCGCGGGTCCGCTGATCATCGTGAACAACGTTCGCGTCGCGATCGTGCTGTTCGCGGGCGGGCTCACCGCGGGCGCGCTCACGATCTACGCGCTCGCGGCGAACGGCGCGATGCTCGGCACGATCTTCGCGGTGGTGCAGGGCTACGGGCTGGGCGGCGGACTGCTCGCGTTCATCGCGGGCCACGGCGTCCTCGAGCTATCGGCCATCTTCCTCTCCGGCGGCGCCGGCCTGCGCCTGGCGTGGGCGATCCTTCGGCCCGGCGAGCGCTCGCGTCGTGACGCGCTTCGCCTCGGCGGCGCGCAGGCGTCGCGCGTGATGCTGCTGGTCATCCCGGTCCTCGGCGTCGCCGGGCTCATCGAGGGTTTCCTGTCACCAAGCGGCGCGAGCGAAGCGGTGAAGGCCGGCGTCGGCGTCGTGACCGGCGCGATGCTCTGGGGCTACGTGCTGTTCGTGGGTCGCCGAGCCAGGATCTAGCGTGCGTATCGCGATCCTTCTCGCGATGGCGGCGGCCATCACGTACGTGTCCAACCTCACGCTGGTCGCCGGAGCGGATGTCCAGGCGCATCTCGCGACCGCCGCCTCGTGGGTCGTCCAGGGCAACGCGGATCTCGACGAGTACGTCGGCCGCATGCCGGTTCGGGTGCAGCAGATCGGATCGCACGTGTATTCGATCTATCCGCCAGGGACCGCCACCCTCGACCTCCTGCCGGTCTTGCTCGCGCTCGCCACGGGCATCCCCATCGAGTCGCAGGTGTTCGTGGGCCTCGGAGGCAAGCTCTACGCCGTCCTGGCGGTCGCGCTCTCCGTGGCGTTCGTCTATCTCGCGAGCGCCGCCGTCACGA
>DATEZK010000412.1:0-3023 GCA_035255665.1 Candidatus Limnocylindria bacterium | reverse complement strand
CTGCGGCTACGATCGCGCGATCACGCCCGGGCAGCGGCTCCTCACGATCGCCGCGTACGTCACGGTCGCGCTGTGCTGGAGCGGCAGCTGGACCGCTGGCAAGCTCGGAGTCGAGGCGATACCACCTCTCGAGCTCTCGTCGATCCGCTTCGCGATCGCCGGCGTCCTGATGCTCGCCATCGCGCGTGTCACCGGAGCGCCGCTCGGTCTCGCGAAGCTCCCGCTGGTCGTCCTCGCGGCGGCATTCGGCATCTTCGGCTACAACGCCCTCGTCTTCGTCGCGCTGACGATGACGCCCGCGTCTGACGGAGCGCTCATCGTCCCGACGATCAATCCGGTGCTCACGGTGCTGTTCGCGTCGTTCATTGGCGAGCGCCTCACTGCGAACAAGCTGGTCGGCCTCGCGATCGCGACGCTGGGCGCCTTGGTCGTCATCGCGGCCGCCACGGGCCTGACGTTCACCGGAGAGCGGCTCGTTGGCGATCTACTGCTGCTCGGCGGTGCCGCCTGCTGGAGCGTCTATGCGGTCCTCGGTTCGATCACGACGCGGCACGGCTCGCCGCTGGGCGTGACGGCGGTCGCCTGTCTCGCGGGGGCCGCGATGCTGTTTCCGCTCGGCTTCCTCGAGCATGGTTATGCCGACGTCCCGTCGTGGCCTCTGACCGCGTGGCTCAATATCGCGTACCTCGTCGTGTTCGCGACGATCATCGGCTTCGTCTTGTTCTATTGGGCGGTGCGCCGTTTCGGCGCGGGAATGGCCTCGATGGTCAGCTACCTCGTCCCGATCTTCGCGCTCATCCAGGCGGTCACGATCCTGGACGAGCATCCCGAGCCGCTGGAGATCGTCGGCGGCGGGATCATCCTCGTAGGCGTGCGCGTCGCGACACTCCGTTTCAAGTTGGCAACGCCGCTCGAGGACGCGGCGCCGGCTTAGGCGTCAGGCCCCACAACCGGCCGAGGCGCGATACTGATGCCGAGCCATGACTGAAACCCGCGGTGTAGCCCTGCCCCTCCTCTTTTACGCCGACGGGTACAAGTTCCCGGACGTCTATCACGTGACGCGCTTCCTCGCGCCCGATCCGATCATCGCGCTCGAAGAGAACGATGAGGTCGTCATCGTCGCGAGCCCACTCGAGGAGGGCCGCGCGCGCAAGGAGTCGCGGGCGCGCGAGGTCTTCAGCTTTGACACATTTGGCGCGAAGGAGATCGCGAAGACAGCGGAAACGCGCGAAGAGCTCGACGCCGAGATCATCAAACGCTTCCTCGCATCGCGGGGTGCGCGACGCGTCGCGGTCGGGACTTACTTTCCGCTTGGCATGGCGGAGCGCCTGCGCGCTGCGGGGATCGAGATCGTCGTCGATCGCGCGCTGAGCGATCGCCGCCGCGCGAAGCGTCCCGACGAGATCGTCGCGCTCGAGGCCACACAGCGCGCGACCGAGGATGCGTGGACGCGCGGTGTCGACGCACTAAGACGCTCGACGGCGCACAAGGACGGAACGCTCGAGCTCGATGGCGAGCCGTTCACCGCTGAGCGCCTGCGCGCGATCGTCGAGTCCCGCCTACTGGAGCTGGGCTGCGTTTCGGAAGGGGCGATCATCGCGCCCGGAAAGCAGGCCGCGGACCCGCACATGATCGGCACAGGCCCGCTGCGCGCCGGCGAGGCGATCGTCATGGACATCTTCCCGCAGCACAAGACGACGCGCTATTACGCCGACATGACCCGCACGGTCTCCAAGGGCGAGCCACCGGCCGAGATCACGAAGATGTACGACATCACCAAGCGCGCGCAGGACGCCGGGATCAAGGCCCTGCGCCCTGGCGTCACGGGCCGAGAGGTGCACGAGCTGGTCGAGGACATCATCTGGGAGGCCGGGTACGACACGCTCCGCCCCGGGCAGCAGCGTTCGAAGAACGGCGGCGCGCCGCGCGGATTCATCCACGGCACCGGACACGGCGTCGGCCTCGAGATCCACGAGCTGCCGAGCGTCGGGCGCTCCGGAACGAAGCCCCTTGCGCCCGGCGACGTCGTGACGGTGGAGCCCGGCATCTATTTGCCCGAGCTCGGCGGCGTTCGTCTCGAGGACATGCTCGTCATCACCGAGACCGGCGCCCGTAACCTCACACGCGCGCCAAGACAGCTAGTCGTTTAATCGAAGCTCTTCTCTACGGCGTCGGCGCGGCAATCGCGTTCGGGTTCGGCGACTACGCGGCCGCGATGGCGACGCGCCGCGTGGGCGTCGTCCTCACCTCGATCGGCATGCAGAGCGTCGGCCTCGTCGCCTACATCGTGACGCTCGCCGGGCTCGGGCGATGGCCGACGTTCGAGTGGGACCTGATCCCGTACGCGGCGTTGCTCTCGGTGATCGGCATCGTTTCGCTCGCGGCCCTGTATCGCGCCTTCGCGATCGGACCGATCGCGGTCGTCAGCCCGGTCGTCGCCAGCTACGCGGCACTCACGGTCATCCTCATCGTGATCTTCCTCGGCGAGCGCCTCACGGCGGGGCAGAGCATCGCGATAGCCGTCACATTCGTCGGAGTCGCTGTCGCGTCCACCGACATCCGCGAACTTCGGCGGACGCTCGGCCGCCCGACCGAAGGTGTGCGCATCGGGTTCTTCGCGACGCTCGGGTTCGCGGTGTGGAGCGCGATCTTCGCGGTCGGCGTCCGCGAGACCGACGGGCTCGCGCTGATCGTCGTGCAGCGCGCGTTCAGCGTTGTCCTTCTCACGGTCTTCGTGATCGCGCGCGGCATCTCGCTGCGTCCGCTCGCCGAACGTCGCGCCTTCGCGCTCATCTCGGCGACCGGAGTCCTCGATACCGGCGCGAACGTCCTGCTCGCGCTCGGCATCGCGCTCGGCTATGCGGCGTTCGTCATGACCGGGAGTGGCGCGTATCCGCTCATCCCCGCGCTTCTCGCGATACTCGTCCTACGCGAGCGTCTTGCGCCGAACCAGTACATCGGTGTGGCGGTGCTCATCGCGGGACTCGTCGCGCTGGGCCTCCAGAGCTAGGTCCAGCGTTAGG
>DATEZK010000411.1:0-4653 GCA_035255665.1 Candidatus Limnocylindria bacterium | reverse complement strand
TCACGATGACGGCATAGGCGCGGTGGGTGGTGCCGTCCTCCAGCTCGACGACCTTGCGGTCGCCGTCGACGCGGACCTGCTTCACCGGCGCGTAGGTCTCGATCTTGAGACCAAATTTGCGTGCATGGTCGGCCATCTTCTGGGCGAGCTCGGCCCCGGTGACGGACTCGAAGCCCGGATAGTCCTCGATGAGGTCGGTATTGAGGATCTCGCCGCCGACGTCCTTGCCCTCGAGGAGGATGGCGCTCATGTTCGCGCGCGCGGCGTAAAGTCCGGCGGTCAGCCCGGCGGGGCCACCGCCGACGATGATGAGGTCGTAGTCAGCCAAGAGGGTCCCTTTCTGGAAGCAGCTTCCACAGACTAGAACAGCGGAGCATTCCATCGGCATTCCTTCGACAGAGCGCTGGCTTGCTCTCGGTGACTCGTTCACGATCGGGACGGGCACCACGCCGGATCGTTCGTTCCCGGCGGTGCTCACGCGCCTCTGGGCCGCACGCGGGCGCGACGTCGTGCTGCGGAATCCGGCGGTGAACGGCTACCGCACCGACGACCTAATCGCGGAGGAGCTGCCGCTCGTCGTCGAATTCAGACCCACGCTCGTGACCGTGCTGATCGGCGCGAACGACATCGTCGCCGGATCGTCGGACGACCGCTACCGCGAGCAGATCCGTCTGATCCACGCCCGCGTGCGGAGCGACGCACCGGCTGCGGCGGTCTACGCACTGCCGCAGCCGGATTGGTCGCTGTCGCGAGCGGGTGCGTCGTTCGGCGAGCCCGCCGCGATCGCAGCGCGCATCGAGCGCTTCAACGCGATCGCGCGCGAGGAGGCGGCGCGCGCCGGCGCGACCCACATCGACCTCTTTCAGCTGATGCGCGATCAGATGCGGAACGGGATGCTCGCCCCCGACGGGCTGCATCCGTCCGCGGAGGCCTACGCCGAGTGGGCCGAAGCGCTACGCGAGCGGCTGCCCCCTAGCTGATCATCGCGAGCGGCCGGGACGCGGGGTTCGGGCAGAGAGCGTCAGCGTTGAGCACCTCGATACGCCGTGGTCGGATCTTGATGACACCGTCACGCTCTAGATCGCGCAGCGTTCGGCTCACCGACTCGCGCGCCGCGCCAGTGGCGTCCGCGATGTCCTGCTGCGTGAGCTCGGCAACAAGCCTGAGTCGCGGTGAGATGACGGCTGACGCGAGCAGGTGATGGCCGACGCGCTCACGCAGCGATCCCATCACGTGCCCAGTGAGCTCCTCGATCATTCGAATGGCGCGAGTCGCGAACTCTTCGGTGAGAACGAGCGCGGCATCGCCGTCGGATTGCAGCAGCGCCCTCACCACATCCACCGGAAAGAGCATGACTGTCGACTGGGTGAGCGCCTCGACCGTGCCAGGAGCGCGGCGTCCGAAAGCGAGGACGAGGCCGGGCAGCGAACCCGCGTGGTCATAGAAGAACGTCAGCTGCCGGCCGTCAGGCAACGTCCGGTAACCACGCGTGACCCCGCTGATCAGAAGTCCGAGGCGCGGTGGCGAGTCCTCGTCGAAGAGATGACCCCCAGGGGGAAGATCGACGCGGTGCGCCGTGTCGAGCAGACGCGCCCGGGCTTCAGGGGACAAGCGCGCGAGGGCGCTCTTCGCGACCGCCGCCGCTATCGCTTTGCTCCCCGCGGCCTCCACCGCCCTAGTCTCGTCCTGCGGTCAACCGTGCGGTCGTGTGATCGACATCACACCGCGCGCCCTGGGGCTCACAGACTTCGTCGTTGCGCGACGCGATGCTCAGCGCATGCCCGTCATTCCGATGCTCTGGTCACGGTCCGCCGCTGTGCGGCACGTGTACTTCGAGCCAAGCTGGCAGCGGCGCCTCGTCTATGTGGCAGCGATCGTTCCCGCGTCCTTCTTCGCGTCCATCATCGCCTACCCATATTTCGGATCGCCGTCAGCCACGTTCAACCTCATCGCGGTCATGGCGGTCGCCAGCCTCTTCGGGCTGCGCGCCGGCGTGCCCGTCGCGGTCGCGATCGCTTTCCTGACCAGCGTTGAGCTGTGGGCTCTGGGCGATCCGCGCTGGCCGACCATCCTCTCACCAGGCCTTCCGCCCCACCTGCTCGCGGTCACGATCGTGGCGATCATCGCCGGTCGTCTCCACGATGTCGGAGCGTGGTTGCGACGCGAACAGATCGCGCTCCAGAAAGCGATCGATGCGAAGGCGGCCGCGGAGCAGGCCGGCGCAGATACCGAGGTCCGGCAACGAGCGATCCTCGACAACCTCCCCATCATCGTTCTCGCCGTCGATCTCGATGGGTGCATCACGTACCACGCCGGTGCCGGGTTGAATCGGGTGGGAAGCACCCCAGCCGAGCCGGGCGACAGCGTCTATGAGCGCTATCGCACGCGGCCCGAGCACATCGAGTACTTCGAGCGGGCACGTGCGGGCGAGGGCGTGCACGCAACGATCCACTGGGACGACCATGAGTTCACCGCACACTTCGCCCCGGCTCGCCTCGCGGATGGCTCCATCAACGGCGTGGTCGCGATCGCGTACGACGAAACGGAACGGCGGACCGCCGAGCGGACGATGCAGGAGCTGCGGACGCACGACGCACTCACGGGCTTCTCGAATCGGGACACCTTCGTGGGTGGCCTTGACCGTCGCCTGCAGCAAGAGCGCCTACCGTTCGCTGTCGCGGCGATCGTGATCGACAACCTGCGCGAGGTGAATGAAGGCCTCGGCCATCAGGCTGGCGATGAGATGTTGCGCACCATCGGTGAGCTTCTGCGCGCCCAACGTATCGTGGACCTTGCGCGCATCGGTGGCGCTGAATTCGCTGCCGTCATCCTCGGAGAGCTGGACGCCGCGACGCGCGTCGTCTCGGAGATCGGCACCGCGCTCGAGGCATCCGTCGCCGTCGACGGCATCACGGTCCAGGCCATCGCCTTCACCGGGCTGACCAACGGGACCGGCCATCACAGCGGTGCCAGCGTTCTGCGCGAGGCGACGGTCGCGGCAGAGATGGCGCGCCGCGGCGGCACGACCTACGCGGTCTACACGGCCGACAAGGACCACCATCGCACCGGCGCGGTCAGCCTCGCTGCGGAGCTGCATCGCGCGATCGACGGCGACGAGCTGTCGCTCGAGTACCAGCCGATCGTCGAGATCGCCTCGCGTCGCGTGATCGGGGTGGAGGCGCTCGTCCGCTGGAATCATCCAACGCGCGGGCTCATCCTGCCCTCGGACTTCATCCCGCTCGCGGAGCGGACCGGTCTCATCCGTCCGATGACCCGGTGGGTCATCGAGCGTGCTCTCGTGGACGGACGTGCAACGCTCTCGTCCCGAGATATAGAGCTCTCTGTGAACCTGTCGATGCGCAACCTTCAGGACGAGGATCTGCCCGCCACCGTGTACGGCCTGCTTCGCTCTGGGAGTGGAGCTTCGCCGCAGCTTCGTCTCGAAGTCACCGAGAGCGCTGTCATGGCCGATGCCCATCGCGCCGTGAGCGTCCTCACGCGGCTCCGTGAGATGGGCGTGCGCATCGCGATCGACGACTTCGGCACCGGCTATTCGAGCCTCGCGTACCTCCAGCGACTCCCGGTCGACACGCTCAAGATCGACCGCTCCTTCGTCCGCGATGTCACGCGCGACCCCGCTCGGCGGGCGATCATTCGCGCGGTCATCGAGATGGCTCGTGCCTTGAATCTGCACACCGTCGCCGAGGGCGTGGAGGACGTCGACACCTGGGCTCTGCTGGCCACGCTCGGCGCGGGATCGGCACAGGGCTACCTGATCGCACGGCCGATGAACATCGGCGCGTTGTGCGAATGGCTTGCGAGCGCGCGCTGGGGCTCCGTCCGTTAGCGCGGCGTCGCTAGGCCGGCTTCGTGACCATCAGGAAGACGATGATCACCACGATGATCGCGAGCACGATGCCGACGTTTCGGCCACGGGCTGACAGCCGCTGGTACTCCTCGCTATCCGGTCCCGCGGCCTCCAGCACGCGGATCTGATCGCGAAGCGTCGGCGTGTACACGCTCGCACCGACGAAGATGAGCACGAGCCAGAGACCGATCGCGGCCGCGATCCAGAACCGGCTGAACGGGATACCGGCGTTCACGACCATGAACAGCCCGCTGACCAGCAACAGAACGTAAGCGGGATTCGCGAAGCGGTCGTCGAGGAACTTGATCGTGCGGAGGACGTGACTCTGCGTCGCCTGCGGCGCTCTCGCGGCACGCGCGAGCCAGATGCCGTAGGAGGCGTTGAACCCGACCGCGATGATCGCGAGCAGAACGTGAACGAACTTCGCGAGCTGATATTCCAAATCTGCTCTTCCTTTAGGTCCGCGCCGTGAGCGGGATGGCAGCGCCGTTCACGCCGCTGGCCTCACGCGATGAGAGGAACAGGATCACGCTGGCAACCTCCTCGGGCGACGGCCAGAGCTTCGGATCGGCCTTCGGCATCTGCGCGCGATTGACGGGATGATCGATGGTCGTCGGCAGGACGGCGTTCACGGTGATCCCCTCGCCCTTCACCTCCGCGGCCAGAGACTCCGTCCATCGGACGAGCGCGCTTTTCGACATCGCGTATGCGGCGCTGTTCCGTGAACCCTTGAGCGCGCCGATCGCCGAGACGCTGACAATGCGCCCGTAGCCGCGCGCGCGCAT
>DATEZK010000410.1:0-2390 GCA_035255665.1 Candidatus Limnocylindria bacterium | reverse complement strand
TCGAGGTCGCGTACCACCTCGCGAAGGAGTGGTGGGGCCGCGGCCTTGCCACCGAAGCCGCACGCGCGTGCCTGGACTACGGCTTCCGCGAGCTCCGGATGCGGGAGATCATCGCCATCTGCTTCCCCGAGCATGTCGCGTCGCGCCGCGTCATGGAGAAGGCGGGAATGCGGTACGTCGGCCCCGCCCGTTACTACGAGCTCGACCTCGTGAAGTACGTCGCGAATGAGCGACGCTGAGGACGACCGCGAGGTCCGCATCGCCATCGCGCGATCGATCAAGACCCGCGGAAAGATCCCGACCATCGCCGACGTCGCGGCGGCCCTGGGCAAAGACACCCGGTTTGTGGACGCGTCGTTCGCGCGCATGATCGAGGGCCGCGTGTTCCGCCCACGCAAGGATTCGCACGAGATCTACGCGTACAACCCGTTCTGCGTCGGCCCGACCGACTTCTTCGTGACGGTGGCGGGCCGTGTCTGGTTCGGGATCGACGCCTGGGACGCGCTGGGCATCCCCGCGGCACTCGGCGAGGCCGGTGTTATCGAGACGCACTGCCCCGACTGCGGCGAGGAGCTCATCCTCGAGGTGGACGCGGACGGCGGCACTGATGAGCAGACGTGGATCGTCATGCAGCTCGGCGTGCGGGCGCGCGACTTCTGGAAAGACATCGAGTTCACGGAGTCGACGATCCTGCTGTTCACGTCGGAAGACCACGCCGCGCGCTGGCGCGCGAAGGCCAAGCCGCCGGCGTTCACGACCCTCACGGTCGAGCAGGCGACCGGGCTCGCGCACAAGTGGTACGCGAGGAAGCTGGATCCGGACTGGCGGCGGTTCACGGACCTGGAGGCGGAGGTGATCTTCGATGATCTCGCCCTGGACCCCGCGTTCTGGCACCTGATCCCGACCGCATGACTCGGCGTCCGGTCATCACCGTCATCGGGAAGAGCGCGCGCAATCCGGGCGATCCCGTACCCGCGCGAGCGCTGCGCGCCGGCGAAGAGGTGGGGAAGCTGCTCGCGGAGCGCGGCGCCGTGGTGGTGACCGGTGGCCTCTCCGGCGTGATGGAGGCGGTGAGCCGCGGGGCGAAGAACGCGGGCGGTCTTGTCATCGGCATCCTGCCCGGTCTCGACAAGCGTGACGCGAACGCGTACGTGGACGTCGCGATCACGACCGGCATGGGCTGGATGCGCAACACGCTCGTCGTGCGGGCCGCGGACGCGGTGATCATGATCAGCGGCGGCATCGGGACGCTCAACGAGCTCACCGTCGCGTACGAGGACAAGCCGACCGTGATCCTCGAAGGGACCGGCGGCTGGTCCGATCGGATCCGCGAGATCGCGTATAAGGGCAAGCATCTCGATGAGGCCGCGACCGCCGAGCTCCACTTCGCGAAGACTCCGGCTGAGGCGGTGGACCTCGCGCTCTCGCTCGCGCCGGGTGCGGAGACGGGAAAGACAGTCGAGCGCGAGTTCAAGAGCTGAGCGGAAGTTCGCATGACAACAGCGATCGTCAATGCGCTGCTCAAATCCGCGGAGCCGTCGATCCGCTGGAAGACGCGTGTGCACGTTCTCGGAGAGGATCGAAAGTCGAAGACCGTACGCGCGCTCCAGGAAGAGATACGACGCTCCGTGCGAGTTCGGGCGCTTCTCTCGCGGCGCGATCAGCTCGGTCGGCCGGGGACCGCACGGCAGGTCTACTACAAGTGGCAGGGACTCCACTGGGTACTCGCGAGCCTCGCGGATCTTGGTTATCCGGAAGGCGACAAGAGCCTCCATCCGCTACGTGATCGCGTGCTCGAGCTCTGGCTTGGCGCGAGCTTCTTCACCGAGTTCGAAGCGCGGTCCACAGAGGCGTCCTACCGGAAAAGCGGCGTTCCGCTCATGCGCGGTCGGTATCGCCGATGCGGGTCGCAACAGGGGAACGCGCTCTATTCACTGACCACCCTCGGGATCGCCGATGAGCGGGCGGCTTCGCTCGCGGAGCGTCTCCTTCACTGGCAGTGGCCCGACGGTGGCTGGAACTGCGACCGGGACCCAGCCGCGGACACATCGTCCTTCATGGAAACGCTGCTGCCGATGCTCGGGCTCGCGGCCTACGCGCGCAGCAACAGGGACGGCGCCGCATCAAAGGCAGTCAAGAATGCGTCGGAGGTCTTTCTACGCCGGAGACTTTTCAAGCGGGTCTCGGATGGAAAGGTCATCCACAAGGAGTTCGTCGCTCTCCACTACCCGCTCTACTGGCACTACGACTTCCTTGGTGGGCTGAAGGCCATGGTCCAGATCGGACGGATCCGGGATCCACGCTGCGCCGACGCACTCGAGCTTCTCGAGAAGAAGCGTTTGCCCGACGGAGGATGGCCGGCCGAGAAGCGCTACTACAAGGTCAGTCCC
>DATEZK010000409.1:0-2080 GCA_035255665.1 Candidatus Limnocylindria bacterium | reverse complement strand
GCGGCCCTCGCGGTGGTCCGGTCGATCCTCGGTCTGGCGATCAACCTCCGCGCTCTCCTGCCGCCCGTTCTCGCGGTGGTGCCCTTCGTCGTCATGCTCGTCACGAGCACGCTCGTGATGCAGGACCAGATCTCGCGCTTCCGGTTCGCCGGCTACGCGGTCGCGCCGCAGCTCGTGGGCGAATTCGCCGCGCCGCCGATGACCGGCACCGCGTTCGACGCGGCGGACTTCACGATCACCTTGCCACCGGGCTGGAAGAACGTGACGAGCGGGACGCAGGGCGAGGCCGCGCGCTACCAGTCCGACGTCGCAGAGCTGAAAGTCGCCCGTGCGGGCGGCGTGCCGCTCGCGACCGCGGACTCGTACGCGGACTCGGCGTCGCTTGCTGAGCGTCAAGGTCTTCAGAACGGATGGCGCGAGCGCACGGTCGTGCGCATCAATGGTGTCCTCACGGTCGACGACCAGTACGGCGGCACCTACCAAGGACGCCGGATGATCTACCGGCAGTTCACGGCGGTGCCCCAGACACGCGGGCTCGCGCTGATCTTCCACTACATCGAGCCCGCCGACGAGCAGGCCGCGCTCGCCGAAGCGGCGTCAGTGGCCGCGACTTGGCGGATTCGTCAGGAGTCGCGCTAGGCCGCGGCGCTCGACGGCGATCGTGACCTCGCGTATGAACTCTTCGGAGTCGATGCGGAACGCGCGGACCTCGGGCTTGCCGGTCCGCAGCGACACCAGGAAGTAGACCGCGTCCGGGTAATGCGACTCGGCGCGGTCCGTTGGCGATGGATACGCCTGGCTGACCGGATGGCTGTGGTAGATACCGACGAGCTCTTCACCAGCCGACTCGATCGCGCGGAACGCCTTCAGCTGTTCGCGCGGGTCGATGACGTACCTCGTGGTCGGCGTGGGATGCACATTCGCGCAGCGGATGAGCCGCGTGATGCCGCCGCCGCGACCAGCAAGGAGCCCGCAGGCTTCACGGGGTGCTTCCTCGCGCGCGTGCGCGACCATCTCATCGCGGAGCGAGGGCCGGAGCCACAGGGTGTCGGCTATGCGGAGCCGCCGGCCATCGCCGGGATGACCATGACCTCGCTGCCATCGGGCACGGTCGCGCCCGTGCCGCCATGCGCGCGCGCGTCGTCGTCGCCGATGTAGACGTTCACGTAGGTGCGGATCGCGCCACTCTCGTCGAGGACGCGCGAGCGGAAGCCGGGATGGCGGCGGTCGATGTCGGAGATGATGTCCGCGAGCGTTCCGGCGCTCGCTTCGAGCTTGGTCTGGCCGCCGGTCGCGTCGCGCAGCGCGCCCGGCAAACGCACGGTCACCGCCACAGTGTCACTCCCATAGGGGCGTACTCAGGTAACGCTCTCCCCCATCAGCGATCAACACGACGATAGGGCCCGGTTGTTCCCTCGCGACGGCGACGGCCGCGGCGACCGCCGCGCCGCCGGACACCCCGCTGAAGACGCCCTCCTCGCGTGCGAGTCGCTTCGTCATCGCGATCGCCTCGTCCGTTGCCATCACACGATGCTCGTCGGCGACGCGCTCGTCCCAGATCGCGGGCCGGAGCGCGGTCGGCATGTGCTTCCAGCCGTCGATCCCGTGCAGCGCATCATCCGGCTGCACCGCGACGATCCGCACGCCGCGCGGCCGCAGCGCGGCGGACACGCCGACGATCGTGCCCGACGTTCCGACACCCGCGACGAAATGCGTGACGCGCTCTTCGGTCTGCGACCAGATCTCCGGTCCGGTCGTGAGCTCGTGCGCGAGCGGATTCGCCGGGTTCGAGTACTGGTCCACATAGACGTGATCGCCGCTCGACGCGAGGCGGCGCGCCTCGCGAATCGCACCATCGGTCCCGTCGAGCGGGTCGGTGAGGATGACCTCCGCGCCGAACGCGCGGATGATGCGCTTGCGCTCGAGCGACACCTTGTCGGGCATCACGAGACGAGCACGGTGACCGCGGACCGCGCACACCATCGCGAGCGCGACACCGGTGTTGCCGCTCGTCGCATCCAGAACGACCGCGCCCCGTTCGAGCCTGCCCTCTTCCTCCGCGGCGATGACCATCCACAGC